>CAYPHP010000073.1:0-10706 GCA_964410045.1 uncultured Acidobacteriota bacterium
GCCGGCTGGTTGATCTCACGCTGTTCGCGCAGGCGGGCATTGTCCTGAGCCAGTCGGTGATGATCGACCGCCTTGGCCACCAGCTTTGAGACTTCGTCGGGATCGAACGGCTTGCTGAGGTAGTCGTAAGCACCCTGCTTCATCGCTTTCACCGCGGTTTCCACCGAGGCATATCCGGTCATGATCACGATGGACAGCGCCGGAGAGATCTCGTGGAGGCGGTGCTGTAGCTCCAGTCCGTCCATGCCGGGCATCTTGATGTCCAGCAGGGCCAGATCCCAGGAACGTTCCTGGATGCGGCGTAGCGCTTCGGCGGCGCTGGAGGCGGTGCCGGTAAAGTAGCCGTCTTCGGTCAGCCAGCGGGAGAGCGAGTCGGTGACCACAGCTTCGTCGTCCACGATCAGAATGTTGCCTTTGTCATGATGATTAAACGGCATGGGAAACCTCCGGAACTACAGGATCGCGCGGCGAGGCGGGCGCGGAAAAAGGGATGAAGACGCGGAATTCGGTGCCCCGTCCCGGGGAGGACTCCACTTCGATCCGGCCGCCATGCTGCTGCAGGATGCCGAAGGCGATGGAAAGTCCCAGCCCGGTTCCCTTTCCTTGGTTCTTGGTGGTGAAAAACGGTTCAAAGATGTGCGGCAGGACGTCGGGCGGAATGCCCGGCCCGTCGTCGGTGATGGTGATCCGAGCGCCATCCTTCGCCGCTTGCGCGACAATGGAGATCTTGCCGCCGTGAGGCATGGCTTCAACGGCATTGATCAGGATGGCCAGTAACGCCTGTTGGGTCTGGCCTGCATCGCAGACGACGCGCGCGACCTCGGGATTGGGCGTCCACTCCAGGGCCACCGTTTGCAAGTCGGCCTGGTGATGGATCAGCATCAGGCAGCGCTCCACGATCTGGTTCAGATCGTTTTCCTTCTTCTCCACGGGAAGCTGACGGGCGAAAGTGAGCAGGTTCTTGACGATGGCGCCGCAGCGGCGGCTCTCGCCCTCAATCACTTCCAGCCACCGCTTCCACTCCGGCAATTCGGGATGCTCGATCTTGGCGCGCACCAAGGTGCGCGAGAGCAGGCGGGCGTAGGTGAGGATTCCGGCCAGCGGGTTGTTGATCTCGTGCGCGACCGATGCGGATAGCTTGCCGAGGGAGGCGATCTTTTCCGACTCAACCAACTGCTTGTGGGCGCGCTCCAGGTCCACAGTTTTCTCGGCGACGCGCTGCTCCAGCGTGGCCGCCCAGTTCTCACTCTCGCGGCGAGCGTCGGCGAGCTGGCCGTTCATATCGTTGAACGCGGAAGCCAGTTGACCCAACTCGTCGCTGGATGTCACCGGAATGTGATGGTCGAGCTGACCTGAAGCCACACGGCGGATTCCCACCATCAGCTTGGATACCGGGCGGCGCACTAGACGGAAGGCCAGCAGGAAAGCCAGCGCGGAGATCAGGGCGATGGAAAGCAGGTCGAGGATCAGCATGGTGCGCTCGAAATCGGCTAGCTGCGCGTCCACCTTGTCCATGGGGATCTGCACGTCAAACACACCCAGCACCCGCTGGGACGCCGGATGCGCGTGGCAGGCGGCGTTGGCGCATTCCGGCTCGTTCTCGATGGGACTGATCAGCCCCAGCACGCGCACGTCGCCCTGGCGGAAGAAACGCACCCGGTCCGAGCGGGGCAGGGAGGACTTGGGAGGCGACATCGGCCCGGTGTTGGAGCCGTTCGAAGAATGGCACCCGTAGCAGGCTTCCGCGCTCTTGTCCACCATCTGCTCCAACTCGCGCGAATCGGTGGAGTAGGTGATCCGGCCTTCTTTATTGAAGATCCGTACGCGGCCCATACCCGGCAAGCCACCGATGGAGTTGAGCGTGAAGTACAGATCCTCGCGGGCGTTCTTCATCATCGCGTGGCGGGTGCTGCGGCGGATCAGGTCGGTATTGCGCTCCGCGCTGGCCAACACCATTTCCTGCAGCGTGCGGCGGTAGACGTGCTGCGTCCAGAAATCCAGTGCGCCCACCGCCAGCGCGGTCGTGCCGGCAAACCACAACGCGAGCTTGGTGGACAGGTTCATGGCGAGGCCGAGGGCAGCAGAGGGCGGGCGCGGGAGCCCGCCCCTACGCGCCGGGTTGTAGGGGCGGGGCCCTGTCCCCGCTTTTCTGCCGCGAACTGGGAAATCACTTTCATGCGGCCACTGCCACTTCCTCCTTCTCCGCCGGCTCCTGCGGCGTCGGTTCATGCAGCGGCGTATAGATCGGCAAGTACTTCACGGCCAGCGAGAAGATTGCGAATCCGAGGCCGACCAGAAACAGGGTGATGGCGATTTCCGGCCACTTCGGAAAGTACGGCGTCGCGGCGGAAGCCTGCAGCCCGGTGAAGCTGACATTCAAGCGGTTAGTGACAAAGCCCAGGACCACGAGAACCGCGGAAAGGAACAGGCCGCCGCTCGAAGCACGCACCTTGGGCATGGCCAGCAGGGCCAACGGAAGGAATCCGCCGAGAAGCACTTCCATCCAGAAGAACCAGGTTTCCGGACGCGATTGCCAGAGCAGCCCGGTCACATTGCGCACTCCGAGATCTTCAAAGCGCAGGACCAGGTAGACGGCCAGAACCACCACCAGCACGCGAGCGATCTCGCGCAGCAGGTGCATCTCGATCTGCTTGCGGAAGGCGCGGTAGCTCAAGAATGACTCGAAGATCACCATGGCCAGACCCGCGCTGATCGCCGAGATGTAGAAGAACGCCGGCAGCAGCGGGGTGTACCACAGCGGATGCAAGCGGTGGGGCACGATCAGGAAGAGGCTGCCGAGCGACGACTGGTGCAGCGTCGAGAGGATCACGCCCAACAGCACCAGGGGCACGGAG
The DNA here is from genome assembly GCA_964410045.1 of uncultured Acidobacteriota bacterium. GTDB lineage: Bacteria > Acidobacteriota > Terriglobia > JAJPHL01 > JAJPHL01 > CAYPHP01. The sequence goes on from CAYPHP010000073.1 coordinate 2,856, forward strand.
ACCATTTTGATGATTCGCACCACGCGGACCAGATGGAATCGCTCCAGGACCGCGGGGGCGAATTCCAGGGCCAGCACGGTGGTGTAGAGCATCACGCACATGGCTACTTCGAACATCACCGAGTTGGGATTGCGCATCACCAGCGGATGCCAGATCACGAAGGGGCGGCCTAGATCGAACAGCAGCCCGAAGATCGCCAGGAGGTAACCGAGAAATGCGGTCAGCACAGTGGGGCGGACGATGGGGCGGAAACGTTCCAGGTTCAGGAGGTAAACGGTGGCGGTGATGGTGAAGCCGCCGGCCGCCAGTCCCACGCCGCAAAGCATGTCGAAGCCGATCCACAGGCCCCAGGGGAAATCATTGGTCAGGTTGGTGGAGGCGCCCAGCCCGCCGGTCACGCGGACCCAGGTGGCCGCCAGCCCGGCAACACAGACGGCGGCGAAAACCAATCGCCAGAGAGTTAGCTTGGGGAGTTTCATGAGCGGGTCTCCTTCTTCCCGTTGGGCTTGCCGTTCCCTTCCGCAGCGGCGACTTCATCGCGGCGGTTGGTGATCCACCAGATGCCGCCGAGCAGGGTCATGCCCAGACCCACGGCTTGCGGGATCTTGGAGAGCACCTGGAAGGTGAGGATGGGCAGCGGTCCTTGCGGCAGGTCGGTCCGCAGCCCGATCTTGTCGAAGGCCACCGGCGAAAGATACAGGACCGAGGTTCCACCGACTTCGGTCAGGCCGTAGACGTGATTGACGTAGGTGCCCGGGTTTTCAGCAATGCGCTTGCGGGCCTCGGCGATCAGCTCGTCACGCTCGCCGAAGAGCGTCGCCCCGGTGGGGCAGGATTCGGCGCACGCGGTCGGTTTTCCGGCAGTCAGCCGTTCGGGGCAGAACGTGCACTTGCTGACCTTGGGCCACAACGAACTCCACTCGTAGGTGGGCGTCGAGAAGGGGCAGGCCAGCATGCAATAGCGGCATCCGATGCAGCGCGATTCCTCATAGGTGATGCCGCCAAACGCGTTCTTCTGGAACGCGCCCACCGGACAAACCGAGACGCAGGTGGGGTCGAGGCAGTGCATGCAAACGCGGCGCACGTTCTGCTCCGCCTTCTGTTGCACCACCGTGTAAACGCCCGCCTGCAAGGTGTCGCCGGGGACTTCCGGCAAGCCGTTGGTCTCGCGGCAGGCCTCGCGGCAGGCGTTGCATCCGATGCACTTGGTCACGTCAATCAGCAGGCCTTTCATGGGGCCGCTCCTAACTGCGGAAGAATTCCGCGTTCAGCTTTTTCCAGGTCTCTTCGTCAACTTGAGCCGAGAGACCGTCCATCAAGGGGCCGCCATCCTGGGCCACAGCCATCGCCGTAGGCGCGAAGACCTGCCGCAGACGGTCGACGGAATCCTCCATCCACATCCTCGCCAGCGATCCGGAAAGCAGATTGCGCAGGCTGGTCTGCAGCTCGGGGGCCTTGATCACCATCAGCCATCCGTTGCCGTAAGGATCACCCTTCAGGGCGGACGGATTGTTCAGCAATTCGCGGTTTACCTGCACGACTTCGCCTTCCACTGGCGAAACGAACTGCGCAGTCCGGTCGCCTTGGGCCACGGCAAATGCGCGATCGCCCTGACGGACCCAGCGGGCCGGCAAAGGCATGGTCAGCTTCTCCGCCTTGGCCAGCAGGCGCGCGGCAAAGGCGTCAATACCCACCCGCACCAAGCCGCCGGCTTCCGGCGCCGCCCAAGTGTGGCCGGGATGAAAGTACAGCTCTGCGGGAATCGGAATGCCCTGAACCGAGTTGGTCGCAGGAGCAGACATGACGGGCTCCACAGCCGGGGTCGCTTCGGCCGGGACGATGTACTTCTCGCGATTGACCACATAGTCGACCAGGATCAGGATCGCGAAGGTCAGCACCACCAGTAGGACTACCATTTTCGGTTACCTCCGCTTTGTCTTAAGGCATCAAGAGGACCAAAGCGGAACTGGTTGGTGGGGCAACCACTTGACTTCATTGCAAGTTGACTGCCGTGCCGAATTCTGCGACAGGTTTTTCTCAACAGCCACTGTGGATTCTTGCAACGCCAGCCCTTTCAACGAGATGAGAACGGCGTCGAGATTTGCGACGGGGGTGTGGGGAAATTCAGCAGAATGTGGGAGCGGGATTTCACGCTGACAAAGCAAAAGCGCAAAGAAGACAAGCTTGGATCACAATTCCAGCTTCCCTTCTTTGCGCGTGTTCCGAGTCCGAGCTGCTCGCTCGATCCGAGCTTGCTTCCTTACTTCTCGGCTTCCGTCGCGATTTGCAATAGTGCGCCCAGCGCCTTCTTGGCCAGCTCGGTCAGATCCTTCACCGGCGCTTCCAAGCTGTTGACCGGCGTCGAAGTCACCGCGATGATGGCGAATGCATCGTCAGCCAGGTAGATCTGGACGCCTTGCTCCATCACGTTGACCTTGGAGACCTTGGTGGTGGCGCCAGCGCTCAGGGCCTTGGGATTGTCGCGCAAGTAGCTCTGGTACATCCCTTGGACGATCTTGCCGTCCTGGACGAAGATGCAGTCTACGGCGGGAATATCCACTTTGGCCTTGTACTGCGACTTCTGCAACTCGGCCTGCACTTCCTTGGCCTTGTCGGCAAGGATCTTGTCTTTCTCTTTCTGCTGCAGAACGGCTGCGTTGCCTTGGCTAGCCAGAGGCGCCGCCAAGCAGATTACGACAAGGACTGCGGTCAGGATTCTCATGGGAGACCTCCCGACCTCATTTAGAGCAATTCCGTGGCCAATCAGGGCCCTCCAGGAGCGGCCCCTGACGTGCATATCCTTCCCTCAGAGAGTGACAGAAACCGGAGGGCAATGGCTTATGTTTCAGAAACCTCTCTCCTTAAAGGTGGCCGGCCTGTTGGGGCTCGCGGCCGGTCTGTTCTATGTCCTGTTTTCCCTGGACTTTGCCACGCAGATGCAGTCCGTTGACCCCTACGCCGATCGCGACTGGACTGCCTTGATCGAGCAAGTCGCGCAGGACGCCGGGCCGCAGATGCTGACTCAGGCCATGGCCTTCTTCGCCGCCGTATTGCTGGTTTGCTTCCTGCTGGCGATCGCGGCGCGAGCGGCGCAATACCATCCATCGTTGGCGGCGCTAAGCGGCGTGTTCCTGCTGGGTTCGGCGGGGATGCTGGCCTTTCGAGCCATCTGGAACGCCTTCGTCCAAGTGCCTATGGCTATTACCTTTCACGGTACCTCGGACGCTATCTTCCGGCGCCTCCTGCAGGACCACTATCGCCTGGACATCTTCTACAGCATGTTCTTCGCATGGTCCTACATCTTCCTGGCGGCCGTGGGATTGATCCTGATGGGTCTGGCGCTGACGCCGGTAAAAGACATGGCGCGTCTGCTGCCGATCACCTTTCTGCTGGCGGGTTTAGCGTGCGCCGCCTTCATTCCGGCGATGGCTTACGTGGGCAACGAGACTTTCATGACCCGGAACTTTGACCGGGTTCTGGCCTCGCGATTCCTCTTCTTGGCTTGGTTCTTGCCGGGGTTGGCCTACCTGACCGCCGGGACCTGGCTGATGCGAGAGGGTTTCCGCCTGGAAAACCCAGAGGATGAAGAAGTTACGGAGATTCGGTTAGACAAGGCCGCCTGAAGGCGGCTGTGAGTCAAAAGACGCAGTAAGATTGCGTCAAAAGCACCGCGTCACTAGGAATCGGGGAGAGGTCTGTCTTCAGCCGTCCGCCCTGTGGCATCATGATCTCCTGCCGTGACCGGGTTTCTCAGTCCGACAAAGCCGAAGGTCGCCTGGGCCCTGGGGATGTTCTTCGGATGCCTGGTACTGTTCTTTCTGAGGCTCATCCCGGTTCAAGTCGACCTCCTCGGCCTGCGCAAGATCCCCAGGCTGGTGGCGACCGTGATGGTCCGCTGGCCCATTCAGCTCTTCGACCTTCTCACCCAGCGGCGATTCGCCCCGAGGTCGGAAGCGTTCATCGTGTTCCCGACCATAGAGCAACTGGGATTCGCGGTCCTGTTCGACCTGATGGTGTTCTACCTGCTGGCGTGCGCCATCACGGCTTGCCGCGCGAAGAAGGCGTAGGTAGCGGGCTCGCTTCGATGGCGAACCCGATTCGCCGCCGTTCCCACGACAGCGTGATCCGCGCTGCCTGCGAACCGGCCGCGTGGATCGCGTAGTGCAGGTGCTCCTGGTGGGCGGACTCCTCGGGCTTCACCGCAAAGCGCAGCGCGTCGAAGGCCGGATTGTAGTTGAAGGCGCCCCACTGGCGTGCCACGCGATTGAAGATCACAGTCCACTCGCCTTCATTCGGGATCACGAAGAACGAGTAGGTCCCGGCCGGCAACGAACGACCTTCCACGCGCACCCCCTGGCTGAAGCTGATCGAGGTGGCCTCGTTGGCGCCGGCGCGCCAGACCCGGCCGTAGCGCACCACCGGTCCCCAGATCTTGCGCTCCTTTACGGCCGGCGAGCCGTAGGTGATTCTTACGTCCGTGCCGCCCACCGCCTGCATCACCATGGCGCGCGGGCTGGTCCGCGGCAGCGTGTATCCGCTCTTGCCGCGCACCGGGCGGCCGGCCAGGAAATCCGCCAGTGCCCGGTCAAACTCCTCCGGCGCATCCTCGCTGATGTAGGCGCGGGTGTCTTCGAAGGCCACCACGGTCAAGGGGATCGAAGCGTAGAGCAGCTTGATCTCATCCCACTGGGAAACGGTTGGCGGACTCTGCCGGGGAGAACCCTCGTCGTGGATTGCCCCCAGCGCCAGCATCGGAACGGTTAGCTGTTTCAGGTCCTCGGTCAGATCGGTGGTGGCCATTTCCCGCTGATACTCCACGCTCGACAGGAAGAAGCCGCCGGAGAGGGCTTCGAACGACCAATCCTGAGAAAGCCGGAGGTCTTTAACCGCGAAGGCCATCCAGTTTCGCGCCAGGGGATGCGTCGAATGGGGATCGGCAATCAGCCGGCGCAACTCATCCGCGGGTGGCACCGGCGCGACGGGAAAGAATTGCGGGGGCGCGGCCGCCCGGATCCGGGCCAGGCGCTCGGCGAGCGCAGCCGGCGCATCCGGTGCGTTCCGGGCGCGCATCGGCATGGCCACCAGGGCGTCCACCACGACCACGGCACGAACGCGCTGGGGCCGCAACAACGCCAGACGCGCGGCGAAGTATCCGCCCGCAGAAGTACCGACCACCGTCACGCGCGGAAACTTCGGCCGGTCCAGCAACGCGGCCAGTTCGCGTTCGATTTGTTTCAGCCAGGCCCGTTCCGCGTAATCCAGCTTCTCCGGCCACGGCAAGGGACGCGCCGCGCCGGCCAACGGCAAAGTCACGATGTGCATCGTGTAGTTCTTCATGTTGCGGTTCACGAACGAGTCGTACAGTTTCCGCCCGTCCACACCCAGGTCGGAAATCAGCAGCAACGTCGCCGGGCCGTTCCCTCGAGTTTCCACGTGCAGGTAGGAGCCGGATGGCTTTCCACGCGGCTCAGGCAGGCTGAGGTCCATTCGCGCTCCGCCCTCAAAAGCGGACGCCGCGAAGCGCGCGATTCCTTCCACGGCCGAGGCGGCCACCTCCTGACCCTGCAGCTTGGCGTAGAGCGAAAACAGCTTGCCGAATGCCACTGTGCGCTGCTCCGGCGTGGTCCCTGGGTCTTGCGCCGCAGCCCAGGCCTCAGCCATTTGCGCAACGTCTCCCGGCGGCGGATGCTCGAGGCCGGTGTAGCGCAGAACTTCCAAGATCCGGTTCTCCACCCCTCCGGGTTGCGCCAGGGCCGTAGCGAATCCCGGCATCAGCAACGCGGCCGCGTTCATTCCTAACCACAACAATAACCAGGTCATTCCAGCCTCCGGATCCAAGTTCGCTCAAGAGCCGGAGTTCTGTCCTGAGGATCAGGTGAAGATTGGCTGAAGATTGGGGGAAATGTAGGGAAGTTTACGGTCGGCTGAATCGGGAGGCGATCAGCTGAAACTTGGCGTCGGATCGAAGGGGTTCGAGGGAGGGGTCAACCGCCACCCAGGCCAAGGCACTCTCCCGCTTTTGGTAGGCCTGTTCGAGGGACTCGATGGCGCGGTCGAACTGGCGCGCCCGCACGTAGAGGTGGGCGCGCATTGTGTCGGACACCGGCATCCGACCGGACCGCTGCAGGCGCTCAAGCCAGTCGCGGTAGAAACCCGCCAAACCTCCGCTGCGGTAGACCGCCTCGACTCGCCGCAGGGCTTCGTCCGGAGCTCCGGAGATCCGGATGGCTTCACGGTAGGCGGAAAACGCGGCGTCGGGTTGTCCCGCCAATTCGTAGGCCCAGCCCTTCGTGCGGTGGGTGTCGATCGAGCGGGAGTTCAGCCGTAGTGCACGATCCAACTCGCTTTGGGCATCCTGGTAATGGCCCGCCAGCGCCAGTACCCAAGCCAGCTCGCTGTAACGGGCGACGTTCACCGGATCAAGCTGGAGTGCGCGCCGAGCAGCCCCAATCGCTTCCCGATGCTGCCCCCGCGCGGACTTCAGCCAGGCCATGCCCTGGTGCGCGGGCATGTAGTCCGGATTCAGGGCAATGGCGCGCTGCAAGCTGCGCTCGGCCGCGGGGAAATTCCAGTCGAACAGGAACTGGGCGCGTCCCAGAGCCGCGTACCCTTCGGCCGACCGAGGGCCCAACTCCAGGGCGCGTGCGGCCGCCCGCATGGCTCGCGGACGCATCTCCGCCGCAGTGTTAATGCCCAAGTCGGACATCGCGGTATAACTGTCCGCCAACCCGGCCTGCGCGGCGGGGTCCTGCGGGTCCAGCGCCACGGCACGTTGAAAGTGTTCGAGCGCCTGGCGCGAGCCCTCGATGGTGCGTTGGTCGAGGAAGAAGCGCCCCTTCAAATAGGCCTCGTGCGCTTCCGCCGACGCCACGTGATCGGGACGCGCCGGCCCGGGAATCAACATGGAACAGGCCGCCACCAGCGCGAGAGCGATCAACGCTGTTGAGGCTTTCCCCCAATCCAGGCGCGGCGGTGGCAGAGCCGCCGGCTCCGGCAGCGGTTCCCGTTGCATGGGCGCGATCCACCGATAGCCGCGCCGGGAAACAGTCTCGATGTAGCGAGGCCGGCGGGCATCATCACGGAGCGCCCGACGTAGCGCGTAGATGGCTACCGTCAGTACGTCGTCGGTGACGCACCGTCCCTGCCACACTCGCTCCACCAGTTCTTCTTTGGAGACGACTTCACCGGGCCGCTTTGCCAGATGCACCAACACGTCCATCACCCGCGGCTCCAGACGCACCTGTTCCTGGCCGCACACCAGGAGGTTGCGCTCCGGCGCGACGGTCCACTCGCCGCTGACAAAATCGTTCGGTTGCACGGGCATTAGGTTGGATGATTATACGAGCAAACTGGCGCTTACGGTTTCCTGAGCGCTTCCACGATCGCTTCGTTGCCGGGCCGGATCTTGTAATCCACCTCGATGAACTTCCAGACCACGCGACCGTCCTTGCCGATCACGTAGGTCGCCGGATGCGGCACGAAGCGCTTGTTGGCCGCGGCCGGCAGGTTCAGCAACCCGTAGCGGGAGATCACCGCATGGTCGGGATCCGAAAGCAGCGAGGCGTTGGCCGGACCCGGCGCCTTCTTCTCCATCTTCTCGAGGGCCGTCCGGATCTTGTCCGGCGGATCGACACTGACTCCCAGCACTTCCACCTGCTTGCGTTCCTGCTCCGACAGCAGCGTCTTCAGCTTCCCGAGCTGATCGATGCAGTACGGTCACCAATAGCCCCGGTAGAAGACCAGCACCACCTTCTTTTGGGAGCGGAACTGGGAGAGGGTGACGCGCTTGCCGTCCAGGTCCGCGAGGGTGAAGTCGGGTGCCGGATCGCCAACCCGCACTCGCGTGTGGTC
>CAYPHP010000074.1:0-10593 GCA_964410045.1 uncultured Acidobacteriota bacterium
CTCTGCGGCGCGTCTGCAAGCGTTGGAGGCCAAGGTGGAGGAGTTGCTTTCGCGGCAGACTGTGGCCGCGGCCGCCGCTCCGGCGCAGGCGAGCGCCCCGGCGGCGCCCCTCGCCCCGGCCGTCCCGGACGCCTCCACCGCCGATGAGCCGGAGACGCGGATGCCCGTCGCCGGCTACATGGAAATGCATTTCAACAAGGAGCGCGGCGAGCCGGGCAATCTCGACTTCCATCGCTTCGTCCTGCTCTTCGGCCACAGCTTTTCCAAGCGCATCAAGTTCTGGAGCGAGCTCGAGGTGGAGCACGCCCTGGTGGAAGGCGGCGAGGAAAAGGGCGAGGTGGAAGTGGAGCAGGCCTACCTGGACTTCCTGATCAAGCCCTGGATGAATGTGCGCGCCGGCATGCTCCTGGCGCCGGTGGGGATCATCAACGAGCGCCACGAACCCACTTCGTTCCACGGCGTCGAGCGTCCGGCGGTGGAGTCGGTGATCATCCCGTCCACCTGGTTCGACACCGGCGTGGGGCTGACCGGAGACTTTGGACCCGGATTCCGCTACCGCGCCTACTTGATGGGCGGGCTCGACGCCACCGCGTTCAGCGCCGAGAACGGCATTGGCGACGGAAAGCAGTCGGGGTTCGAGACCAACTTCCGCAATCCCGCAAAGGTCTTCCGCGTGGAGTACTTGGGTCAGCGGCGGCTGGCTCTCGGAACCAGCTTCTACTCCGGACATGCGGGCTTCAACCTGAGCAGCGTGAATCCGCGCGTGAACCTGTTCAACTTTGACGGCCGTTACAGCTTCCGGCGGTTTGATTTCCGCGGCTTGTTCGCCAACGTCTGGATCAGCCGCGCCGGAGAATTGAACAACACGCTGCAGCGCGATTTCGGATTCAATCCCAACGTCGCCAGCCAGCTCCGCGGCTGGTACCTGGAGCCGGCCGTGCGCATCTTCCCGAAGCGTACCCGTCACGACATGGCCTTGTTCCTGCGTCACGAGCGGTTCAACACCCAGCACCGGATGCCGCAAGGCTTTACGCCGCTCGAGCAGTTCAATCGCTCGGCCTGGGTCGTGGGAGCCACCTACAAGCCCAACGCCGACGTGGCCCTGAAGTTCGATTACATCTTCAACAAGAATGCCAGTTCCGTGGTCAAGCCGCGCAATTCGCTGAACCTCGGAATCGGATGGTGGTTCTAGCCATGAAACACTCCATGCTATTCGCGCTTTTGCTCTGCGGCCTCGTGATTCACGCGCAGGACCGCAAGCCGGACCGGACCATCTACATTACCGCCGAGCGGTTTTCGTTCACGCCTTCGCGGATCAAGGTGAAGCAAGGAACCGTGGTGGAGTTTGTAGTCACCAGCGAAGACACCGACCACGGGTTCCGCATCCCGTCCGCGGGGATCGACGGCGTGGTGCCGCAACAAGGCAAGGGCGAACTGCGCGTCCGGTTTGACGCGGCGAAGAAGGGGCGCTATCCCTTCGAGTGTTCCCGGGCCTGCGGCGCCGGACACAACATGATGCGCGGCGAGATTATCGTGCAGTAAGGACTGAGGAAAACGCATGAGGACGAAATTGGCGCTGTTGACAGTGCTGGCGGCTTGCATCGCGGCCGTGAGCCAGATCGGTCCGGAGATTGTGCCGGGCAGTCCGCTGCCGGGAATCACACCGGTCGAGTTCGAACGATTTCGCCTGGGACGCGAAGACTTTCTCGAAGTGGAGACGGCCGACGAGGGTCTGGGCCCGGCGTTCAACGGTACAAGTTGCGCCGCCTGTCACAACGTGCCGGCGGTGGGCGGCATCAGCACCATCGCCGAGGTGCGCGCAGGATATCGCGGCGAAGACGGCGTCTTCACCGAGTTGCACGGCGGCACTCTGTTCCATTTGTTTTCCATTCCCGACCATCGCTGCCATCCGCAGATCCCGCCGGAAGCCAACGTGATCGCGCGGCGTTCTCCGATTCCGCTGTTCGGCGCCGGTCTGGTGGAAGCGATCGCCGATGAAACGATCACCGCGCTTGAAGATCCCGATGACAGCAACGGCGACGGCATCCGCGGCCGCGCGGCGCGGATTACCGACGTGGCCACCGGACGGCAACGCATCGGACGCTTCGGGTGGAAGGCGCAGCAGGCTACGCTGCTGGCGTTCTCCGGAGACGCCTATCGCAACGAGATGGGCATCACCAACGACCTCTTCCGCGAGGAGGTGGCGCTCGGTGTGGATCCTGCGAGGTTGAAGCTGTGCGATGCACGGCCCGATCCCGAAGATCGGCGCGACCGCCAGACGGGATTGCGCGGCATCGACAACTTTGAATCGTTCATGAAGTTCCTGGCCCCGGCCGGGCGCGGTCCTGTGGACGAGAGCGTCCGCCGCGGCGAGCAGATCTTCCAACAGATTGGGTGCGCGTCCTGTCACGTGCCGGCGCTGACCACCGGACCGTCGTCCAATCCAGTGTTTGACCGCAAGACCGTGGCGCTCTACTCGAACCTGCTGTTGCACGACGTCGGCACCGGCGACGGGATTCCTCAAGCTGCGGCAGCCGCCAACGAGATCCGCACGCCGGCACTGTGGGGCTTGCGATTCCGGCGGCCGCTGCTGCACGACGGCAGCGCCGCGACCATCGAGGCCGCCATCCTGCGTCATGGAAATGAGGCGGAGCGCGCCGCCAACGCGTTTCGCGAATTGGTGGCCGGGACCAAGCGCGATCTGCTGGCGTTTCTGAATTCCCTGTGAGCGCGGGAAACCACGGATTACACGGATTCGGGAATCAGTCCAACCCGAGTTGCCTCCGAATCTCCCGGGCAAGACTGTTCTTTACCTCGGTGTGTCGAGGGACTGGGGCCTTCTTCCCGGTTCTGGAATTGACGTAGATGTCGTGTTTCGTACCGTGGCGTTTAAGGTAACAGCCGGCGGCGGCCAGTTCGCGAATCAGTTCGTGCCGCTTCAAACTTCGACCGCAATGTCCTTGCGCTGCAGGTTGGGGTAAGAGACCGGCTCCTCGGTCTCGAGCATGAGCCGATAAGCGTCCTGGATGTTGGTTTCCAACTCTTCGAGGGTCTCCGCTTGGCTGAACACGCCGGGAACCTCCCTCAGACGGCCAACATACCAGCCATCGTCGAGCCAGTACTCCAACGTGAAATTGCGGGACATGGATGGTCTCCTGACACAAGGATACCCCAGCCTTCACTCAGCTGACTCATCAAACTACGCCGATGCGGCAGGTAATTCGCTTACTGTCTTTACCTCACGCTGATCGTCGCGCGTCCGGTCGCCGGCGTTCCACCGGCGGTGATGATCACAAGCTGATCGCCGGCGCTCAGACCGACGGGCACCACCACGTTCACCTGGTAGAGTCCGGCGAAGCCCGGCGCTGCTCCGGCGTAGCGGACCTGCGCGGCTTGACCGCCGATGGTCACGCTGACTTCGGCGCGGACGTCGCCTGCGGCCCAGCGCGCGCCTGTGGCCTGCGCCGTTTTCAGCGGACCGAGGCCGGTGGCGTAGATCAGCACCGTCTCGCCGGCGACCGCCGGACGCGCGCTATCCACCCCGGCAAAGTCGCTGTGCAGGATGGCCCCAGCGCCGGCGCCGCTCAGATCGCGGGTGAAGATGGCGGGCGCCAGGCCTAGCGAGATCGTCTCCGGCGCGCTGATCACGCCGTTGTTGTTGACCACCACTTCCGCCTGCGCCACGCCATCCAGCTCGAACGGCACTTGCAGGTTGATCTGGTCGCTGGCGTCGCCGGCCGTGGCGCTGATCAACGGCGCGGTGAAGCCGCCGATGCTCACGCGCACTCCGGCCAGGCTCGCGGGCAAAGGTCCGTTGCCGCCGGCGAAGCCGCCGTCGCCGGCCAGTTCCAGACCGAACAACGAGAGCAGCGATCCCGGCGCGACCGGCGTGGGCGACGCGGCGTAACTGGCCGCGCTGACCGCGCCGTCCTGGTAGATCACGGTGCGGGCGGTTTGCCCCGACTCCATGTCGCCGGAGACCATCACCCACGGCGCGCTCTGCAACGTGGCTCCGTTGTCGAATTGCGCGGTGGCGGTCAGGCTCAGCGGACCGGCGCTCAGCGCGCGGAACGTTCCGAAGTACTCGCCGTTTCCGGCGTCGGTCAGGGCCAGATCGGGCTCGCCGCGCGATGAGGAGATCAGCACCTGCGCGCCGTTCACCGGAGCGCCCGCCGAATCGTAAAGCGCGACGCTGATGTTCAGCGGCAGATCTTCCTGGCTGATGAAGTTACCCGAGGGCGCGGTGAACACCGCGAGCATCGGGCCGGCGGCGATTTCGCTGACTCCGGCCGCCGAGTGCGTGGTGAGCAAGCCGCTGGGACCGGTCCCTGCGCGCAGCACGACCAAGGTGACATTGACGTCGACCGGCGGAGCGCCGCTGGCCGCCGACGGTGTGACGATCACGGTGCCGTGATAAGTGTTGGCGGCGAGGCCGGTAATGTTCGCCGCGACGGTGAGTGTCGGCGAACTGGACGCGGTGGCGGTGCCGCTGGCCGGCGTCACGCTCAGCCAGTTGCCTCCGGATCTCGTGGTCGCCGAGGTGGTGAAGGCGATGCCCGCGGTGGGCGCGCCTTGCGCTTCGACCTTCACGGTCTGGCTGGCCGGATTGCTTCCTCCTTGCGTCGCGCGGAACGCCATCCCGCCTGGATTCACGTGCAGGCGCGGCGTGTCGCGCGAGCCGAATACTTTCAGAACGACGCGTACGGTGCTCGATTCCCGGACCGCTCCCGGAGTCTTGATCTCCACTGCGCCGTGATACACGCCGGGCGCGAATGAGGCGATAGCCGACGCGGTCACCGACACGGTGACCTTGCTGGCGCTGGTGATGGCGCCGCTCGCCGGCGTCACGGCGACCCATGGCGTCGCCGTCGAAGCCGTGAAGTTCAAGCCGGTCGTGCCGCTGGTGATGCTGACGTCCTGGGAAGCGGGCGACGGCGTGCCGCCGGTCGCGCTGAACATCAACGCGCCCGGACGGATGACAACCCCGCGTCCCGACCCACCAGACCCACCAGACCCACCGGACCCGCCAGAGCCGGTGCCGACACGCAGATAGACCTGTGCTTCATCCGTCTCTGAGCCTGCTGTAACGGTGATCTTGCCGCTGTACTCGCCGGCAGCCAAACCTGTGGGGTTCACCTTCACACCGATCTGCCCGACGCGGTTGTCGGATGAGGAGCCGCTGGCGCTCGATCCGGAGGTGGGAGAGATCGTCAGCCACGTTCCGCCCGGCGGAGTATTGACGGTCCTGGTGGCGGTCCAACTCATCGACCCGCCGCCGACGTTGTGGACATTCAGCGTCTTGGTCTGACCGCTGGTAGCGTCCACGAAGTTGAAAACCCTGGGCGTGATCCGCAGCTTGGGCGGTTGCGCGCTACCGATTTCGAGCTCGACATCCACCTTGGCCGAGAGCGCTCCGCTGGTCACCGTAATCGTGCCCTTGTACTCGCCGCTCGTCAGGCCCGTGGTGACCACCGAGACTTCCAGCGTCCCTTTGCCGGTCCCGGAGGCCGGCGTGATCTTCAACCACGTTCCTCCCGCGGGCGTGCTGACCGCCGCCGCGGCGGTCCAGTTGAAGTTGTCGCCGGCCGGATTCGAGATCTCCACGGTCCGTGGGCCGTTGGCCGATCCGCCTTCGGCGGCTTTGAACTCCAGCTCATCGGGACGCACGATCAAGGCGGCGGTAACCGTCCCGCCGCTGGTCACCGAGCCGACCTGCAAGGTGACACCAACGGTCTTGCTGCGGAATCCGGTGGAGTTGATGGTCACCGATCCAGAGTAGACGCCCGCGGCCAGCGAGCCCGGCGTCGCGGTGACTTTCAGGGTGGTGTTGCCGGTGCCGCTGGTGGGCGTCACCGACAGCCAAGTGCCGCCCGACGGCGTGCGCACCGCGGCTGCCGCAGTGAACGCCCCGAGGGTCTTGTTGCCGTGACCTCTGATGTTCAGATCGGAGGTCTGCGCGGGACCGCCCGGCGCGGTCCGGAAGAACAACGCCCCCGGCGTAGCGCCGACCGCTGGTCCGCCGCCACTGCCCCCGCCACCAGGATTGTCATCGCGACCCCCTGGAGTCAGGGTCATGTTCACGTTGATGGTCGCGCTGCGGAAGCCGGTGGCCGCCACCGTGACCGTGCCGCTGTACTGGCCGTGCGCCAGACTGCCGGGCGTCGCTGTGATGGTCAGTGTTGCGTTTCCCGATCCACTGGCCGGGGTTACCGCCAGCCATCCGCCGGTCGCCTGCGCCGTCGCCGTGAAGGCGCCCAGCGTCGTGGGTCCGGGCGAGCTGATGGCCACGGTCTGAGTCATCGCCGCAGCCCCGGGCGACGCATGGAAGGTGACGCCTTCAGGACGGGCCAGAACCGGCAGGTCCTGAGCGGCTCCGGTGACGGCTGCAACTGCAAAACAAACCCAAACGGCGAGTGTGCGGATCATGAACGTTCCCTCCAGATGCCCCAAGTTGTATGCAACACTAACAATCTAAAAGGCTTGGGCGAGTTTGGGTTCGTTTTGTAATTCTCAACTTCGATCCGCGAACCCAACTTGCCTGCGTAATGGCACACAAATCCCCAAGATTCAGAGAGCACGTCTCATGCCAGTCGTTAAGCTCAAGCTTTTCAACGTACCCATCGCGCCATTGGGTGAAGCCGATTGCGCAGTCGGGCGCAATTCGTGTCAAACGACGGCGATTGGCGGCTTGGGATTGGCCACCACCCGGCCGATCAGGGCCGCGGGGATGCCCAGGTCGCGCAGGATTACCAGCAGCAGGCGGGAGTCGGATGAGTCCAGCGAGATCAGCAATCCGCCGGAAGTTTGCGGATCGTAGAGCAGGGTCTCCTGTTCGGGCGAGAGGTGGGCGCGCATCTCCACGGCGCAGGAAACAAACTCGCGATTGCGGTTGAGCCCGCCGGGAACGTGCCCGGCCCGGACGGCGTCGAGCGCGCCGTCCAAGAAGCAGACACTGTAGGCGTCAATCTCCAGGCCAACGCCGCTGCCCAAGGCCATCTCCCTCGCGTGACCGAGCAGCCCGAATCCGGTGATGTCGGTGAGCGCGTGGGTGCGGAAGCGCAGCGCGATTTCCGCGGCTTTCTGATTCAACTGGCACATCGACGCGACCGCCGCGGCGAGGTGCGCTTCGGGAACCGCGTCGTTCTTCAGGGCGGTGGTCAGCACGCCGGTCCCGATCTTCTTGGTCAACACCAGGGAGTCGCCGGCCTGGGCGCCGGAGTTGGTCAGGATTCTCTTGGGCGAAATGGTTCCGGTAACCGCGTATCCGAACTTGATCTCCGGATCGGCGACGGAATGCCCGCCGATGATCGCGCAGCCCGCTTCAGCCATCTTGTCGAAGCCGCCGCGCAGGATGTCCGAGAGAGCATCGAGATCGCCCTTCTCGGGATAAGCGACGATGGAGAGCGCGGAGATCGGCTTGCCGCCCATGGCGTAAATATCGCTGAGGGAATTGGCCGCCGTGATCTGTCCGAAGGTGTATGGATCGTCGACGATGGGCGTGAAGAAGTCGACGGTCTGGACGACAGCGAGGTCGTCCGAGAGACGATACACCCCGGCGTCGTCGGCTTTGTCGAAGCCGACCAGGACGTTCTCGTTCGTCTGCCGCGGCAGCCGGCTCAAAACCGTGTCCAAGACCTTTGGACTCAGCTTCGACGCTCAACCCGCCGCTTTCACTCCAGCGGTCAGCTTCATAAGTCGGTCAAACTCTGAGCTACTTCTTCGCGTACTTGTTCAACGCGTCCATGTAGGGCTTGGTCACGGCCGGAGCGGCGACGGTGCCTTCCTGCAGCAGCACCTTGGCCGAGATAGGCCGGCCGTAAACCACCCGATTGCCGTCGTCATCCGTGGTCACGCGGGCACCCTTCAGCGAGATGCCCGCGAAGGCCCCGCGGGAGCGCGAATAAGTGTAGATCTCTGCGTTCATCGCCGCGTCGGTGCTGGCGGTGGCGTCGCGGCCCACCGGTCCGGCGGCTGCGGATGCGTCGCCGCCGACCTCAAACTTGTTGGAGGTCAGGTGTTCAACGCCGCGCTTGTTCATGAACAGCATGATCACGTCGGTGGATTGCACGCCGATCTGCAGCCCGAAGCTGCCTCCGGCGATGGACATCATGGAAGGCGGTCCCCAGGCGCCGCTGGCTTTGCGGCAGGCGACCACGCCTTTTCCGCCTTGACCGCCGAAGACGAAGGCCCCCTTCTTCATCCCGGGAATTACGGCGATGCAATAGACCTTGTGCAGCACGTCGCCGGGAATGCCTTTGTCCGGCGCGGCCATGATTTCACTCAAAGCCGTTGCGGCGTTGGAAATCCGCTCGGCTTCCTTGCTGGCTGCCCAGCAGGCAACGGCCAGCAACAACATCGAGAGCACTGTGAGTTTACGCATATCCCGGTATTGTACAATGCGCGGATGCACTACAGCGGAATTGAACATGTAGCCCTGGCCACCAGCGACACGCAGCGCCTGGCGCAATGGTACGCCGAGGTCCTCGGCTTCACCATCGCCTGGGAAGACGGCAAAACGCCTCCGGCTTACCTGTTGAAGACGCCCTCCGGCGGGCTGATTGAAATCATCCCCTCGCGCGAGCCGTTGACGACTCCGCCGCGCCGCGAAGATCCCGGCATCCGCCATCTGGCCATCGGGGTCGCGGACTTTGACGCTGCTCACGCCGACCTGCGCCAGAAAAGCGTGAACTTCATTTCGGAGCCGCTCTCCGGATACGGCAACCGCGTCATCTTCTTCACGGATTGCGACGGCAACATCCTGCACATCATCCAGAGGGGGCAGGTGATTCCGTAGTTCGTGAGGTTCCGTGTGCTCCGTGGCTCACTTCACAAACGTCAGCCCGTGCGGGACCAACTGCGGCAAGACATAGGCATAGATGGTCACGATCACGCCGACGATCGCCGCCAGGGCCACGCTGTGCCAGAGTAGCGCGCGAAGGATCTTGCCTTCCTGGCCGACTTGGCCGGTGGCGGCGGTGGCGACGACGATCGACTGCGCGTCGACCATCTTGCCCATTACCCCGCCGGCGCTGTTGGCGGCGCACATCAGGATCGGATCGATCTTCAATTGCTCCGCGGTGATCCGCTGCAAGCCTCCGAACAAAGCGTTTGAGGCGGTGTCGCTGCCGGTGAGCGCCACGCCCAGCCAGCCCAGAAACGTCCCGAAGAACGGGAACAGCCATCCCGTGCGGGTGAACGCCAGACCCAGCACCGCGTCGGCGCCGGAGTATCGCGTGACGTAGCCCAGACCCAGCATGCAAATGATGGCCAGCGCGGCAAAACGCATGCGGTGCAGCGTCAGGAAAAACATCTGGACCAGCCGCGCCGGGCGCAGGCCCAGGAACAGCCCGGAGAAGACCGCAGCCAGGAAGCAAGCCGTGCCCGTTGCGGTCAGCCAGTTGACGTCGAAGCGCGCTGCTTCCGGCGCGCGTTCGGCCACCACCGGGTGGTCGCGATAGACCTGGTTGTGCAGCGCGGGCATGTCGAACACCGGAGTGGTGGCCTTGTTCAGCGCGTTCTTGATGAACGGCAGGCCCCACAGCAGGACGAACAGCGTCAGGATGGCGAACGGGGCCCAGGCCTTGAGGATTTGGAGCTTGGTATTGCGAATCGCGGACTGGTGTTCCGGATGCCAGAACTTCATGAACAGCACCATCGCCGCCAGGCAGGCCACCGCGGAAGCGATGTCCACCAGATTGCTATCGACGTAGTTGGACCATAAGTATTGCGTGATACCAAAAGACCCGCCGCAGACCAGGATGGCGGGCCAGATCTCGAAAGTCTCCCGCCAGGAAACCATGGTGCGAACCATCCAGAAGGGGACAATGATCGCGGTGAACGGCAGGATGCGGCCGACCATGGCGCTCAGGTCCGACTCGGGCAATCCGGTGACCGCGGCCAGCGTGTGTACCGGCGTGCCGATGGCGCCCCAAGCGACGGGCGCGGTGTTGGCGATCAGGTTGAGCACTGCGGCGTGGAACGGGTCAAAGCCCAGGCCGATCATGAAGGCTCCGGAAATGGCCACGGGAGCGCCGAATCCGGCGCAGCCTTCAATGAAGGCGCCGAAGGCGAAAGCCACCAGCAGGGCCTGCAGCCGGCGGTCGGAGGACAGCGACGCCACCGAATCGCGCATGATCTTGAACTGGCCGGTCTCCACGGAGATGTCGTAGAGAAAGACTGCGGCCACCACGATCCAGGCGATCTTCACACCGAAACCCGCGCCGAACAGAAAACTGGCGGCGGCGGTGCTCCAGGGCATGCCAAAGACCAGGCCGGCAACTGTCAGAGCGGTCCCCGCGCCGGCCATCGCCGACCAATGCGGCTTCACGCCGCGCACCGCCAGCAGGTAGAACATCACCACCACCGGCAGGCCGGCCACGACGGTTGAGAGCGGCCAGAGGCGCTCCCCGAACGGAAAGTACACTTGCGTCCACACGGCTGCGGGATTATAACCACAGAGATACCGGGAGCACAGAGGAAACCATGCGAATCAAAACTGCCTTTTTCGTCCTGCTGGCCTGTTTTGCCCTCAACGCCCAGTCGAAGCGCGCCGATGCGCTCAGCGGCTTGACCTTCCGCAATATTGGGCCGGCG
>CAYPHP010000075.1:0-2040 GCA_964410045.1 uncultured Acidobacteriota bacterium
GATACAATCCTAGGAATGCGGAAATTCCTTTCCCTAGCCCTACCGGCCTTGCTGGCTCTGCCTCTAATGGCCGCAGACATTGTCGAAACCATCGTTGCCCGGGTCAACAACGACATCGTCACGTTGTCCGAGTTGAACCGCCGCCGCGAGGCGATGCGCGCGGAACTGAACACGCGGTTCCGGGGCATCGAGCTGCAGGGACAGATCGCGGAACAGGAAAAGATCCTGCTGCGCGACCTGGTCGACAACCTACTGCTGGTGCAGAAGGGCAAGGAACTGGGCACCAACGTGGATACGGAGTTTGTCAAATACCAGGACAGGCTCCGCCGCGAAAGCGGACTGGCCACCATGGAAGACCTGGAGAAGGCCGTGGTCGCGGAAGTGTCCAAGCAGGGCAAGAGTTTTGAGGACTGGAAATCCGACGTCAAGAACGAAATGATCAAACGCCAGGTGATCGGGCGCGAGGTTGGCGGCAGCATCCGGATCAGCCAGGATGACATCAAGAAATTCTACGAGGACAACAAGAGCAAGCTGGAGCGGCCGGAAATGGTTTTCTTGCGGGAGATCCTGATCGGCACAGAGGGCAAGGAAGGACCGGCCCTGGCGGAGGCCGAGAAGAAGGCCGAAGACGCCCTGGCGCGTGCCCGCAAGGGAGAGAACTTCGCCGAGCTGGCCCAGAAGCTGTCGGAGAGCGAATCGGCCAAGAACGGCGGCGACATCGGGGGATTTGAAAAAGGCCGCATGGCCAAGGAAATCGAGACCGCCGTGTTCGCCCTGAAGAAGGGCGGGGTCACCGACATCATTCGCACCAAGAACGGCATGCTGATCCTCAAAGTGGAAGAGCACACCCAGCCGGGCGTGCCGGCGCTGGCGGAAGCCGAGGAATACATCCAGAACGAGCTGTACGTGCAGAAGATGCAGCCGGCCTTGCGCACCTATCTCACCAAGCTGCGCCACGAAGCTTATCTCGAAATCCGGCCGGGCTACGTGGATACGGGCGCGCCGGAAGTCTTGAGTTCGGCGCACCTGATTCCGGTGGACGTTTCGCCCGAAGAGCTGACCACCACCGTAGCGGGCGCCAAGAAGGGCGCCGGCCGGAAGATCTACAAGCCTTGGACCTGGATCGGGCCCCGCTAAAGCGAGCTACATGAAAAGCACAGCCGGCGAGCTGGCAGCGCACCCCGACCAGGAGGTGGAAGGGGTCTTCCTGGTGCTGCAGAAGGATCGCCGCGCTGATCGCGCCACCGGCAAGCCGTATCTCTCGCTTCAACTCGGAGACCAGACCGGCGTCGTCGACGCTCGGGTCTGGGAGGGTGTGGAGCAACTTCCGCCCTTCGAGGTGAACGACGTGGTACGGATCCACGGCCGGACGCAGACTTACCGCAATCGCCTCCAACTCTCGGTGCGCACCGTGAATCCGGTGCCCCCGGGCGAAGTCGATGCCGGCAGCCTGCTACCGCACACCGCGTACAACGTCGAGGAGATGTTCACCGAGCTGACCGGGACGGTCTCGGGCATGCGCCAGCCTCACCTCAAGGCGCTGCTCGAATCCGTCCTGGGAGACCCGGAGATCGCCGCGCGCTTCAAACGCGCCCCCGCGGCCAAGACCCTGCACCACGCCTGCATCGGCGGGTTGCTCGAACATGTCCTGTCCCTGGCCCGGCTATGTGGACTCATCGCCGATCACTACCCTGCGGTCAACCGCGACCTGCTCCTGGCTGGGGTGGTCCTCCACGACATCGGCAAGATCTACGAGCTCGGTTACGAGGGTGCGTTCCACTACACCACGCCGGGAAAGCTGGTGGGCCACATCTCTCTGGGTGTGGAACTGGTGCGGGAGAAGATCCGCGCGCTGCCGGCCTTTCCCGCGGAGTTGAAGCTGCTGGTCGAGCACATGATCCTGAGCCATCACGGCCATCTGGAATTCGGCTCTCCGGTTTTGCCATCGTTTCCAGAGGCCCTGCTGCTCCACTACCTCGACGATCTGGATTCCAAGATGGAGAGTATGCGCGCGACGCCCGCGGCAAAGGGCGACGATTG
>CAYPHP010000075.1:2050-10520 GCA_964410045.1 uncultured Acidobacteriota bacterium
TACGACAAGCTGGAGCGCAACCTGCTGCGCGTTGACCGCTTTTGGAAGGACGAGGATCGGTGACGCCGCGCTCCGAGTTGCCGGACCTGGAACTTTCCTGCATGAAGATTCTCTGGGAAGCGGGCGACTTGACGGTGAGGGAAGTGCAGGAACGTCTGCGGCCGCAGCGTCCGCTGGCCTACACCACGATCATGACCGTGCTGGACCGCCTGGCGCGCAAAACAGTTGTCTCGCGGCGTAAAGTCGGCCGCGCCCATCTCTATCACGCCGAGTTTCCTCGCGCCGAAGCCCGCAGCCGCGCGGTCCGCCGTCTGCTGGACTACTATTTCGACGGCTCCACGGACGCTCTGCGATCCTTCCTGGCGGGAACTCCCGCGGTCCGCCGGGCGGCGACTGCGGGCGCGGCCCCGGCCACTTCGGCGTCCGCGCGCGCTGAACGCCTCGACGAATCCCTGCTGTGATGCTCTACTGCCTTGCCGGACTGGCTCTTCTGCTCCTGCAACGGCCCTCCATCCCGCCTTCAGCGGTGGTTCAGGTGGCGGTCCACTATGGACCGCAGAAAGACACGCTGTTGAGTGGCGTGGTGGTCGGCGACGGCCGTCAGGTGCTGACCGATACCGGCGTGCTGCCGCAGGCCGCCGAGATCGTGGTGGCCTTCACCGACGGCGAAGTCTTCGATGTGCTCCTCAAGCAGGCGCGTTCCCAGGAACGCATCGCAGTGTTACCTCTGGCCCAGAAGCGCGCCGCGCCGCTCCCGCTTTCGCCGATTCCGGTTCCCGACGAGGGATTGAACGCGGTTGCGGTTGGCGCGCCACGGTCGTTTGAGCTTACTTATTCCAAGGTGCAGTTGAAGCCATTCGCAGCGGGGCGCTGGCAGGTGAGCCCCGCTCTCCCAGCGTTCTTTCGAGGCGGCGCGCTGCTCGATCCTCACGAGCGGTTGCTGGGGATCCTGATTCAAGAAACAGCCGGCGGCCCGCTGGTGGGGATTCCGATCAGTGCTGCTCTTGCGGCCACGCTTCCCGTCACTGTGCCCCCGGCTGTGGCGGAGGAGAAACGCGAAGCGGCTCCTGTGGCGAAGGCTGAAGCCCCGCCAAGGCGCGCGGCACCGCCGCCGGAACCACCGGCGCCGTCTCTCGCTCGCTTGGCGCTTCCCGTGCCCTCGCCGGCCCTGGGCTGGATCTGGAGCGGCGCTCGGCCGCCGGACCCGAAACCCGAGCCGGTGCCCGCGGTCGAGGTAGCAGCCGCACCTCCATCGGCCTTGTTCGTGCCGAGGCCGGCGGTTGCTAACCCGGCGCTCGATTCCGTCGCCCGCGGCAATGAGCTGATCAAGGCGCGTGATTATGACGGCGCCGTGAAGGTGCTGGAAGACGCCTGCAAGCAGTTCCCCGATCAGGCGCAGCTCCAATATCACCTGGGCTTCGCCTACTGGTACAAAGCGGCGTTCAAGAAGGACGGCACGCTGCGCAAGACCATGGAACGGACACCCTACCGCAAGGCCCGCGAGGCATTTGAGACGTTTGTGAAGCAGGCGCCCAACGATCCCCGCGTCGCTGACGCGAAGGTGCGCTTGGACATTCTCCGCCGCGCGCAATTCGGCTACGGCCGGGAATAGCCTTCCCAGGCTCCGCTACTTCTTGGGCGGGGGCGGCGGCACGCCGATCGGTGGAACGCCGATCGCTTCCTTGTAGATGAACACCGAAGGATCAAGCGGAGTGTTGTGCTTGATCTCGGTCACCACCGTCTCCACGCTCGAATTGGGCGCGGTGAACTTGGTCAGGAACGGATACTGGATTCCGTCCACCGGGCGGTAATCGGAAAAGTCCAGGCGCGTGGCGCCGTCCTCGCCGGCGATGATCACTTTGAGCAAGCCTGCACCGTCGAAATAGTATTTCGAGGGAACGTCCTTGCCGTTCTGCAGGGTGAACGTGGTTTCCAGCACTTCGCAATCGATCCCGTCGAGCTTCTCTTTCCCTCCGTACCGGAAGGACCGTTCGTCCTTCTTATAATTCCAGAACTCCGCGGCGGTGGAAGCCTTGCGCATGGCCCGCGCGCGCGGATCTTCGGGCGGAATTTCGCCCTGCCCGTCCTTGCTCCGCTGCCACATCTTCCGCCCGTCGTAGCCGGCCTCCACTTTGCCGATCTGGGGGATCTCCAGCACCTGGTAGAAGCGTCCGTCGGGGGGCGATTCCAGGCTGGTGGTTTTCACTTCCTGGTTGTTGATCTTGACCACGGAGACGGTGCGCCGCACCCGGATCTGCTGGTAGGCGGCCGGCCCGCCG
The DNA here is from genome assembly GCA_964410045.1 of uncultured Acidobacteriota bacterium. Lineage (GTDB taxonomy): Bacteria > Acidobacteriota > Terriglobia > JAJPHL01 > JAJPHL01 > CAYPHP01. Next base: position 4,330 of record CAYPHP010000075.1, read on the forward strand.
CGGGCCTTGAGGTGCTTGTCCAGGAGCTTGGCCACGTCGGAAGGGACGGCGGCGAACGCCACAGAGGCACAGAGAACACAGAGCAAAGCCTTGCGCATTGTTGGTCTCCTAAATCCTGTGAAACGCCTTCAAGATCTCGCGCATGGAATACTTCAGAACCACCGGACGTCCGTGCGGACAGGTCATCGGCGATTCGGTACCCGCCAGCGCGCCCAGCAACCACTCCATTTTACGATGATCGAGGGCCATGTTCACCTTGATGGCCGCGTGGCAGGCGACGGAAGCGGCCACTTTGCGGCGCAACTCGTCGCGTCCGGTGGCAGGGCCGTCGTCGCGTTGTTCCAAGACCTCCTGCAGCAACTTCTCGATTTCCGCCGCGGGCACTCCGGCCGGCGCGGCCTTGATGGCGACCGTGGAATGGCCGAACGGTTCGATCTCGAAGCCGTTGGCCTCCAGTTCGCCGCGGATCTCCTCGAAAGACGCCTGCTGCGCCGGAGAAAGGCGCAGGATGTAGGGCATCAGCAACTGCTGGCCTTCCATGCGCTGGTTCTCGGCGCGACGGCGCAGGACCTGCTCGAAGAGCACGCGCTCGTGGGCCACGTGCTGGTCGATGATCCAGAGACCATCGGGACTGGCGGCCACGATGAAGCTTTCCTGAAGCTGTCCGAGCGGGCGCAGGCTTTCCCACTCCGGGTTGTCCGAAGACATCGGCACGGCGGCGGGCTCCGGAGCGGTGGCGAACACCGGGGCCGGCGGCGGTTCTCCCCTCGACAGCGGGCCAAACGCCAGCCGTCCAGGCTCCGCCAGCGGACGCGGAGCGCTCAACTCAAACGCCGCGGCGGCGGCGACGGGCTGCGAAATCACCGGCACGGGATGGCGGATCTCCGGCGGCGGCGCCACCGGAAAACTCGAAGCCGGTCGCGACTCATTCAGCCGCTGCCGGACCATCTCGCGCAGAAAGTCGTGCACGATGCTCTGATGCCGGAAGCGCACTTCCGTCTTCGACGGATGCACGTTCACGTCGACCTCCGCGTAGGGCATCGTCAGAAAGAGCAGCGCCACAGGGAACGTTCCCGGCGGGATCACGTTGCGATAAGCCTCGCCCAGCGCGTGCAGCAGCAGCCGGTCGCGGATCAGGCGCCCGTTGACGAAAATGTAGATGGAGTTGCGGTTCTGCTTCTGCACCTGCGGCCGGGAGAGGAAGCCGGTCAGGCGCAAGGACACCGCGGGCTCAGGGCTGACCGGCGCGGCGCCATGCTCCGGAGTGAATCCGCTCAAGTGCGAGGCGGTCGCGGTGGCGGGAAGATCGGCGATCAGTTCCCCCAGATCCACCATCTGATCGAGGATCTCGCCGCCGAAGACCTGGAAGAATCGCTCGCGCAGGCTGCCCACCGGAGAAACGTTGAGCAACTCTCCGGTTGAGCTGCTGAGGACGAAGCCGCGCTCGGGATGGGCCAGCGAGTAGTGAGTCACGATGGCGGCCACGTGGGACATCTCGGTGGACTCGGAACGAAGGAATTTGCGGCGCGCCGGAACGTTGTAGAACAAATCGCGGACGGTGACGCTGGTGCCCGGCGGCAAGCCCGCCTCCTTCACGTCCTGAATGCGCCCGCCATTGATCTCGATGCGCGTGCCGGTTGCTTCACTGGCGTCGCGGGTCTCCAGCACCAGGCGCGAGACCGCGGCGATGGATGGCAGGGCCTCGCCGCGAAAGCCCAGCGTCGAAACGCTGAACAGGTCCTCGGCCTGGCGGAGCTTGCTGGTAGCGTGACGCTCGAAGGCCAGCAGGGCGTCGTCGTGGCCCATGCCGCAGCCGTCGTCGACCACGCGGATGAAGCGCTTTCCGCCCGCTTCCACGTCCACGCGGATGCGCGTGGCTCCGGCATCCAGGGCGTTCTCGACCAGTTCTTTCACTGCCGCCGCGGGACGCTCCACCACTTCCCCGGCGGCGATCTTGTTGGCGATCGCGTCGGGCAGGATTCGGATCTTGCCCATTCGTTCCAGATTACACGAATCCATCGACGGACGCTTGATGACGGGTGTATCGTGGATGCAGAATCGGCGGGAGGCCCTGATGAACAAGCCTGTGCTGATTGATCTCGACACGGCGAACTGCGAAGTCTTGCCCTGCTGCGGAGTCAAGAACCCCTTACACCCAGGACGCCGGCTGAAAAACTGCTGGCTGCAAACCCGCTTCAAGCAGGGCCTTCACGCCAAGGTTCTGCTCACGCCGGACAACCGCCAATGCGGCTACATCGAGTACCTGCCGGGGGAGTACGCTTGGCGCGGTGTGGACGCCGGCGGCTACATGTTCATCCACTGCGTCTGGACATTCTCGAGGGCCATTCAAGGCAAGGGCTTCGCAAGGCTGATGGTCGAAGCCTGCCTTGAAGATGCGAGACGTGCGGGCATGAGCGGAGTAGCGGTGATCGCCCGCGAACGGCCCTGGCTGGCGGGCCCGGCTCTGTTTCTGGCCAACGGGTTCACCGTTGTGGACCAAGCGCCGCCCGACTATCAACTCCTGGTGCGAAAACTGGTGCCCTCCGCCGCCAACCCTGTTTTCAAGGGCGACTGGGACAAAAAGCTGAAGCGCTACGGCCGGGGCCTGACCATCATCCGGTCCGACCAGTGCCCGCACATCGCGAAGTTCGCCGGGGAGATCGCCCAGGCGGCGGAAGAGGAATTCGGAATCAAGCCGCGGATCGTCGAACTGAAGTCGGCCCGCCAGGCTCAGAATGCGCCGACGCCTTACGCGGTGTTCGCGGTGATCCTTAATGGCCGCCTGTTAACGGATCATCAGATCAGCCGGAGCCGCTTCCGGAACATCATGCGGAAGCTGCCTCCCAGCGATCAACGCGCCGCCTAGAGCCAAACGACATTCCGGATTACAATCGCGCGATGACCCGTCGTGACACCCTTGCCCTTCTCGCCGGTACGCTGGCCGCAGCTCGTGCCGGCGCAACTCCGGCCCCGGCCAAAGACTTCGAGCCGAACTTCGGCTCCGCCTTGGACGCCGCTGCTGCCATCCGCGCGCGCGACATCTCCTCGGTCGAGCTGACCCGGCACGTCTTTGAGCGCATCGCCAAGTTCCAGCCCAAGCTCAACGCCTTCGTCTACCAGATGCGCGACGAGGCGATGGCCCAGGCGCGCCGCGTCGACCAAGCGATCGGGCGCAAGGAAAAGCTGGGCGCCCTCGCCGGAGTACCGGTGGTGGTGAAGGAAAGTTTTGCCATCGCCGGGCGTCCTTGCACCTGGGGCATTCCGGCATTGAAGGATTCGCGAGCGCCAGCCAACTCCACCGCCGTCCAGCGCTTGCTCGACGCGGGCGCAGTGGTGGTTGGCGCTACCAACGTCCCGCTGAATCTCATGGACGGGCAGGCTTACAACGACATCTATGGGACCACCAACAATCCCTGGGACGTGGGCCGCACGCCGGGCGGATCGTCGGGTGGAACAGCGGCCGCGTTGGCCGCGGGGCTCGGATTCCTCGGTCTCGGTTCCGACATCGGCGGCAGCATCCGCGGACCCGCGCACTGCTGCGGCATCTACGGCCACAAGCCCACCCTCGACGTCGTCAGCAATCGCGGACACGTCCCCGGCGGCGCGCTGGATAATCCGGGGTTTTCAACATTGCTGGCGGTAGCCGGTCCGATGGCCCGCACAGCGGAAGATCTGGATGCGGCCATGCGCATTCTCGGCCCGACCGAAGCGCCCGACTCGAAGGCTTTTTCCTGGCGGCTTCCGGCGTCCCGTCACGAGCGCGTGGAACGCTTCCGGATCGGCTACGTGCTCGAAGATCCCATGACGCCCGTCTCGTCGGAAGTGAAACCGGCGCTGGAGTCGGCGGTGCGCACACTGGAGAAATCCGGCGCCAAGTTGCGTCCCGGCTGGCCGGAGGGCGTGAAGTTGACCGAACTCTTCAACAACTACTTCTTCTTGCTTTCGGCATTCACTTACAGTGTCTCACCGCCCGAGGAGCAGCAGCGGCAACGCGCTGAATTCGCCGCTGTCAAAGACCATCCGCAAGCGGCCGGGGCCCTGGCGAGCTTCGCCGATTGGCAACGTCAGAACCTCCGCCGCCTGGCATATCGAGCGATCTGGCAACGCTACTTCCAGGATTTCGACGCCTTTCTGCTGCCCGCGCTTCCGGTACCGGCGTTCCCGCACGACCATAGTGAGCAAGCACGGCGCACGCTGGCCACTCCGGAAGGAAAACTACCGTACCTGCCGGCGCTCCTCACGTACATGAGCGTGGCGATCCTGACGGGTTGCCCGGCGACGGTGGCGCCCGCCGGAAAGACGAAACAGGGACTGCCTGTTGGCATCCAGATCATCGGGCCGTATCTCGAGGATGCGACGCCGATCCGGCTCGCCGCGTTGCTGGCAAAAGAGAACGGTGGTTTTACCGCGCCTCCGGGCTTTTGATGATCGCCGGGCTCGGAACGATGGGCTGGTTTCACCTCGAGAGGACCTCGGTCACTCTGGTTCTGTTCACGGGGTTGTCGCTGCTCACCGCGTGGCGGGAGCGGAAGGTTCTGTTTCCTCGCAGCCTGCCGCCGCTGACGGCGGTGATCGCCGGGTTGGTCATGTAGGCGCTGACCGTCGCGCTCATGCGTCCCCGATGGCGGCGCGCCGTCGAGAAACGGTTGCGAGTCGTGCACCTCTTTATGCCGGATAAAGCGGTGGGTCGGCAGCTTCACACCCAACCTCTGAATCGCTGCGATGATCACATCGACATCCTTTGCCTTCGCCCACTAAGTCCAGGGCTGGAGGTCCGTGGCCGTGATCTTCGTTATGGCCTTGGGCTTCCACACGCTGGTCTGGTTGGCAGGATCGCTTTATGTGGCCATGGCTGTCCACGTCGCCTATGACATAACCGCCGCACTCAACTATGGCCGGCTGGGGAGGGAACTAGGCTATTCCACCGAAGGTTGCCCGCCTGAACCGTCCAAGATATGATCTCGACGGCGCAAAGCGCGCAATGATGTCCTTGGCATCGTGAGGGATTCGCATGGGGGCTTCCGAAGATCCGAAGGCCCAAGCAGTGACTGCGGCGGCAGGCCCGGATTCTCCCCGGCCTCTCCGCAGCCGCCTCTGGAAAGGCCCCTGGCTCCCGATCATCAGCATGGCCGTGCTGATGGCGGTGGTGGCGTCGGCGATCACCATCGACTTGCGCCGCGCCCGGCAGGACGTTCTGAATCACTGGAGCGTCGTCCTCACCAACCTGCTCAACAATCAGATCGCCGTCTCGAGCTTTTGGCTCGGCGAGCGCCGGATGGATGCCGAACTGCTGGCGGAGAATCCCGCCATCGTTGGGTTGCTTTCGACCCCGCGAGGCGCGACGCAAGCTGCCGCCACGCGCCAGGGCGCGGAGCGGGACCTCCAGCGGACCATCGGCGCCCGGCGCCTGCTGGCGGCGGTGGTCCTGAACCGCGAGTGCCGGGTCGAGGCCAAGGCTTCCACGCTCGAATCGGCCGCGGAAGATTTTCAGTCTGCCTGTGAGCGAGTGCTGGCTCGCGGCGGGCTTCAAGTGGTCGGCTCAGGATTGGGAGAGGCCCGCGTGCGCGTCAATCTGGCGGTGCCGGTCTTCGCCGATGGAAGCGGGTCTGCTTCTAACCCGTGGATCATCGGCGTAGTGGTTCTGGTGGCCGATCCCTGGAAGAGCCTGACTCCTTACGCCGTGCCCGCGGGCGAACCTGGACAAACCAGCGAAGCCGAACTGATCTGGCAAAGGGGTGCGGAAGCCTTGATCTTCGTGCCCGAGCGAATGATGCAAGGGCAGCCATCGTTCTTTCGCCAGCCCATCGGCGAGATGACCTTTGAAGCGCGGGTGGCCCGGGAAGGCGACGTCAGTTTCGGCGAGTTCGTGGATCACCGCGGAGTCCGGGTCCTGGGCGTCGCCAAGAAGCTGGTGGCCTCCGGAGACAATCTGGCGCGCAAGGTGGATCTGGAGGAAGCCCTGGAGGAATACCGCCGCCGGGCAACGCTGGAGACACTGTCCGGAGCGCTGGCCATCCTGATGTTCGGATTCCTGATGGTGACCGTGAACCGCCAGGCAGCGACCCTGGAACTCAAGGGCAAGTTGAGACAACAGGACGCCCTTCTGGAACTGCGAGCCCATGCGGAAGCGTCGGCGGCACGGTACCGGGATCTGTTCGACAACGCCAGCGACATGATCGTCACCTATAACC
>CAYPHP010000076.1:0-10333 GCA_964410045.1 uncultured Acidobacteriota bacterium
CGCTGATCCTGCGCAACCTGCTGGAGATGAACAAGCTGCAACAGGTGAACTCGCAGAACGCCATCGTGCTGATGGGCACTCCGGAAAAAGTGGCCATGGCCGAGAAGATCATCAACGACGTGGACAAGGCCAAGCCTGAAGTAGTGGTGGAGGTCGCGGTGATGCAGGTCCGCCGCGACATCAGTCGCCAGTTGGGTCTGACGCCGGTGTCCGGCGGTGCGCCGGGCATCCAGATTCCGGGCGTATTCACACCTGGAGGCGCAGGGTCTACCACGACCTCAACCGGCACCGGCAGCAGTACCACAACCACCAGTAGCGGCGGGGCGGTTACCCTGCGACGTCTCGGACGCCTGGGCTCCGGGGACTTCAGCGTGACGGTGCCGGGCGCATCGCTGAACGCGCTGATGAGCGACGCCCGCACCAAGATCCTGCAGAATCCGCAAGTGCGCGTCTCCGACGGCGTGGCCGCCAAGCTGCGCATCGGGGAGCGCATCCCCATCGCCACCGGCAGCTTCCAGCCGGGCATCGGCGGCGTCGGAATCAACCCGCTGGTCAACACCCAGTTCCAGTACACCGACGTCGGCGTGATCATGGAGATCACTCCCAAGGTCCACGCCGGCAAGGAAATCTCCATGAAGGTGCTGGTGGAGATTTCCTCGGTCACCTCGCGCGTGAACATCGGCGGAATCGATCAACCCGTAATCGGGCAGCGGCGCGTGGAAGAGGAAATCCGGCTGCGTGAAGGCGAGGCCAACGTGCTCGGCGGGATCATCGAGGAGTCCTTGACCACCAGCACCGCCGGCGTTCCCTTCCTGGGCCAGATCCCGATCATCGGGCGGCTGTTTTCCACGGAGAACAAGCAGACCGTGGAAAACGAAGTGCTCATCGTGCTGACGCCGCACGTGGTGCGCCTGCCGGACATCACCGAGTTGAATCTGCGCGGCATCGATGCCGGAACGCAGACGGCGATCGGGTTGAAGTTCCGCCCGCAGATCAAGCCCGGAGCACCGGCTCCTGCTCCGGCGACTCCCACCAGCGCGGCGCCGGCGACGGCCCAGCCCGCCCCCGGAACGCCAGCGGCTACGCCCGCTCCTACGCCCACGCCTGTCGCGGAAACTCCCCCGGCCCCGTCGGTGCAGTCCGCGACGCTGCTGAAGATCGCTGAAATCCCGCCGCAAGACGTCGGCTCAACGTTCAACGTAGATGTAGAGGTGGTCAGCGCTCAAAACGCCCAGCGATTCCCGTTGCAGGTGGTCTTCGATCACGTCAGGATGAAGCTGGTGAACGCTGTGGCTGGGCCATTCATGAGCAAGGACGGCAAGCAGGCCGCCGTGACCTTTGCCGTGGACACGGAAAAAGGCACCGCCACCGTGGCCCTCAGCCGTCCGCCGGGCGCGGAGGCGCTTTCCGGCAGCGGCGTCCTGGTGACCTTGAGTTTCCAGGCCACGGCCCGCGGGACCGGATCAGTAGAGGTCCGCGGCGCCGCGCGTGGCCCGTCCGAAACGGACAGCCAGGTGCTTCCGGCCGTGAAGGCCAACGTACAGATCGCCAGGTGAATGCGCGATGCTTGTAATGCGACAGTCCGGCCGCCATGGGATGAGGGGCATGAGCCTGGTGGAGTTGATTGTCTCCTTCACCATCCTTCTGATCCTCACGATGGTGGCCTTGCCCCTGGCTCGCGTCCGCATCCAGCGGGAGAAGGAGCGGGAACTGCGCTACGCATTGCGGGAAATGCGCCAGGCCATCGACCGCTACAAGGACGCGGCGGACCGCGGCTTGATCCAGGTGAAGATCGGCACCGAGGGTTACCCGCCCGACCTCGATACCCTGGTCAAGGGCGTGGACATTGTCGGCCAGGTGGACAAGAAGTTCCGTTTCCTGCGGCGGGTCCCGAAGGACCCCATGACCAATTCTTTCGAGTGGGGCATGCGCTCGATGCAGGACGACCCCAAGTCCACCAGCTTTGGCGGGCAGAACATTTTCGACGTCTACACCAAGAGCCAGGGCCAGGCTATGGACGGGACCAACTATCGTGACTGGTAGCCGCTACAACCCGGAACGGCGCGGATTCACGCTGGTGGAGCTGCTGATCGTCATCTCCATCATCCTGATCCTGATCTCAGTGGCCGTGCCCATCTACTCGCGGTCGGTCACGCGAGCCAAGGAAGCGGTGCTGAAAGATCAGCTCTTCACTCTCCGCCAGCTCATCGACGAGTACACGCTCGACAAGCAGCAGGCTCCGCAGTCCCTCGAGGACCTGGTGTCGGAGGGTTACCTGCGCGAACTCCCTCGCGATCCCTTCACCAACTCCAGCACCACATGGCAAACGGAGATGGAAGACACGCTCATGAGCGCCGACCAGACCCAGCCGGGCATCGTCAATGTGCGCAGCGGGTCGGAGAAGACGAGTCTTGAAGGGACCGCTTATAACACTTGGTAGGGAAAGACGGAAAAAGTCAAAAGGCAAAGGTCAAAAGTCAAAAATCAAAAGGACAAGGAAACGCGCATCCGGATCTGGTCCGGATTCCGCTTTCGCCAACTTTTGCCTTTTGACTCTTGCCCTTTGACTTTTGACTTTTTCCTCTCACACTTGCGCCGCCACTCGCGCACAGCCTGTCTCAGCGGCGGCCAGCGCCTGCTCGAAGTCCGCGAGAAGGTCGTGCTCGTCTTCCAGACCGATCGAGAAGCGAAGCATTCCCGCCGGGATCCCGGCACGCGCCGCCTGTTCCGGATCCATGTAGTGCGCGAAGAGAGCCGCCGGCTGAAGACCCAGGGTCTCCACGCCGCCCAGGCTTGGGGCTTGATCTGACAGGCGAAGCGCAGCCAAGAACGCGCTGGGGCTGGCGCCCGCCTGCAATTCGAAGCTGAGCAACCCACCGAAGCCGGACATCTGCCGCCGGGCCAGTTCGTGCTGCGGATGGCTTTCCAGGCCCGGATAGTGCACGACCTTGACCACCGGATGCCGCTCAAGGAAGCGCGCCACCGCCAGGGCGTTGCTGTTGTGCTGGCGAACCCGCAAAGGCAGAGTTCGCAGGCCGCGCAGCATCAGCCAGGCGTCAAACGGACCGAGCGTCGCGCCCAGCAGCACGTGCGTCTTCCAGATCCTCTCCAGCAGCGCCTCGGAACCGGCGATCAACCCTGCGGAAATGTCGGAGTGCCCGCCGAAATACTTCGTGGCGCTGTGGAACACCAGGTCAATTCCCCGGTCCAGCGGACGTTGGTTGATCGGAGTGGCCACCGTATTGTCGGCCAAGGTCAGGACCTTGTGCGCGCGGGCGATGGAGGCGACCGCCTGGAGGTCGGTGATCTTCATCACCGGATTGGCAGGCGTCTCTATGATGATCAGCCGGGTGTTGGGCCGCAGGGCTCGCTCGAAAGCCTCCGAATCGGCCTGATCGACCAGGGTGACCTCGACGCCGAAGCGCGGCAACATCTCGCGGAGGAAGCTGCTGGTTCCCCCGTAGTGATTGGTCTGCGCAACCACATGATCACCGGCGCCCGCGAAGGCCAAAACCGCCGTCGTCGCTGCGGCCGTCCCGGAGGCGGTCACCAGCGCCGACTCCGCTCCTTCCAGCGAAGCCACCACAGCCTCCACCTGGCGGTGGTTGGGATTGCCATAGCGGGTGTAGAACTCGGAATGGCGAGGTCGTGAAGCACGCTCGGCGAAGTCGCGCGCCGACGAGGCGCGGAACGTAGCCGTCTGGTAGATCGGCGGAGACACTGCGCTCGACGAGTTGGCCTGCCGGTCGGCATGCAAGACTCGCGTTGCGGTTCCGCTGTTGTGAAGGTGCTCCGGCACTCCATTCTTGTGGTTACTCATGCGATCCTTCCTCCTTAGCGATGCGTAGAATTGCGGCTACACTGCGATCGACGTCCGCTGCGGTCGTGGCCCAACTCGATATGCTGATCCGCATCGCTGTATTCCCGTGCCACTCCGTGCTGCCGCACCAACAGGTTCCATCTTTCTGCAGGGCGTCGATCACTCGCAGCGTCCGTTGCGGATCGCCGAATGACACCACTACCTGGTTGAAGTCCACCTGATTCAGGACCTGGTAACCCGCGTTCCGGAGGCCGCCGGCGATGCGGATGGCGTTCGCGCACATGCGCTCGACCATCGCGGCGACTCCGGCGCGGCCCAAGTGCTTCAGCACGGCCCATAACTCAACACCCCTAGCCCGTCGCGATGATTCCGGGGTGAAGTGCATCGGCTGGCGCTGCTGGTTGATGATCAAGTAAGGCGCGGACAAACTCATGGCCGAGGCGATCGCGGCTGCGTCGCGCACGAAGGCGACTCCGCAGTCGTAGCCGGAGTTCAGTGTCTTGTGGGCGTCGGTAGCCCAGGAATCGGCATCCGCCAGGCCTGCGGTGAGATTCGCCAGACTCTTGGAGGCCATCGCCCACAGCCCAAAGGCTCCATCGACATGCACCCAGGCTCCGGCATCGTGGGCCACGCGGCACGGAACTTCGTAGGGATCGAAGGCGCCGGAGTTCACGTTGCCGGCCTGCAAACACAAGATCGTGCGCGGACTCAGACGTGGAAGTGCGTCAGGCTTGATCCGACCCTGGCCGTCCACGGGCACGCGCACGACGCGGTCGCGGCCAAGGCCCAACATACCAATCGCCTTGAACACTGAAGCGTGCAGTTCGCCGGGAACCACCACGTCGATGGGCGGCGCGCCGAATAGACCTTGCCGCTCCACATCCCAGCCTTCGCGAGAGAGCAAGGCGTGCCGGGCGGCCGCCAACCCCACGAAATTCGCCATGGTGGCTCCGGTAACCAAGGCTCCGCCACACCCGGACGGCAATCCCAGCAACTCGGCGAGCCAGTTCAGCGCGATGCGCTCGAGTTCGGCAGCCGCCGGCGACATCACCCACAACGCCGCGTTCTGGCCCCAGGCCGACGCCAGCCAATTGGCGGCAAGGGCCACCGGCAGAACCCCTCCGTTGACGAAGCCGAAATAGCGTCCGCCTCCAATCGCAACGGTCGCCGGCGAGGCCGCTTCATCGAGCCGCTGGATCACTTCATGCGGATCGCAGCCCCCCTCCGGAAGCGGTCCTCCCAGCGCGGCCAGACCGGCAACGGCATCCGGACCTGGGAATACGGATCGGCCGTCCAGCGTCTGGAGGTAAGTGAGGGCCCGCCCTGCGGCCAGCGACAGCAGCGCCTGGTCGACTCCCGGCCGTTCGGCGGCCGGTTGCACAGCGTCTTGTACCAGCATGATCCCTTCTCCTTTGGCCGACAGCGTAACGCTTCCCTCCAGGTATGTACAGATCCAGATAGATATAACTATAACCAGTACAGTTGTACTCCGGTACTTCTGTTAAGATGGGGACATGCCGGCTGCGTCAGAACCGCTGTACTTGAAGATCGCTCACAACCTGACCGGGCAGATGACGCGCGGCACGCTGCGCCCCGGCGACCGGGTGCCCTCGCTGCGGCGTCTCTGCCGCCAGCAACGCGTCAGTCTGTCCACCGCGATGCAGGCTTATCTTTGGCTGGAGAATCGCGGCTACCTGGAGGCGCGTCCGCAATCCGGGTTCTACGTGCGCGCGCCATTCGCGGAGCGCATCCCCGAGCCGAGTTGCCAGGCTGCGCGGCCCTGCCGCACCGTGGCCGGCGGCAACGTGCTCGACGAAGTGATGGAAGCGTCCGCCATGCCCGGCCTGCTGACGTTTGGCGCGGCGTCCGCCAGCCCGGAACTGCTGCCCACGCGGCGGCTGAGCCAGATCATGCGCCAGGCGATCCGCCGCCAGCCCGACTGGATTGCCCGGTACGAGTTTCCGCCGGGATTCGAGCCCCTCCGCCGGCAGATCGCGCGGCGCGCTTCCGACATGGGGTGTACCTTGTCTCCGCGCGACGTGCTCATCACCAGCGGCGCCATGGAAGCGATTCATGTTTCCCTGCGGGCCGTCGCGCGACCCGGGGACGCCATCGCCGTGGAAAGCCCGACCTACTTCTGCATCCTCGAAAGCCTGGCCTCGTTAGGAATGAAGGCCGTGGAAATCTCCACGCATCCGCAGAAGGGCATGGACCTCGAGGAATTGGATCGCGCCCTACGGCAGCATCGCGTGAAGGCCGTTCTTACGATCGGCAACTGCCACAACCCCCTGGGATTTGTGACCGATGACCGTCACAAGAAGGCGCTGGTGGAAATGACGGCGCGGCGCGGCATCGCCGTGATCGAAGACGACATCTACGGAGACCTGGCGTACGCCGGACCACGCCCTCACACGGCCAAGGCCTTCGATCAGAAAGGCCTGGTCCTGCTCTGCTCGTCCTATTCGAAGATCCTGGCACCGGGCCTGCGAGTGGGTTGGGTGGCTGCCGGCCGCTACCAAGCTGAAGTGGAACGCTTGAAGTTCCTGACCTCCATCAGCACCGCATGGCTTTCGCAAGTTACCGTCGCCGAGTTTCTGGAGTCCGGCGGTTACGACCGCCATCTGAAGCGGCTGCGCACTTCGTTGGCCTGCCAGGTGGAACTCGTGCGTCAGGCGATCGCCAAGTATTTTCCAGAGGGAACGCGCATCAGCCGCCCGGCCGGAGGATACCTGCTGTGGGTGGAGTTGCCGCCGAAAGTGGATGCCCTGAAGCTGTTTCGTGCGGCGCTGTCCGAGCGCATCAGCATCCTGCCCGGACAACTCTTTTCGGCTTCCGGCCGCTTTCGCAATGCCATCCGCATCAACTGCGGCCACGCCTGGTCCGATGCGCACGACCGCGGTCTGCTCACGCTGGGCCGCCTGTGCGAGAAGATTAGGTAGTCTGCAGCGCCTTCCACAAGTCGCGGTAATACTTCATCAGGCGCTCCGGCTCGCAACTGGTGGGAATCTCCGCCAGCGTGTAGCGTTGGTAATTCATGCCTTTGAGCAAAGCGAAGAACTCGCGGTATGGATAGCCGCTGTGCAGCTCGGTGATGTGGCAGTTGCGGATCCATTTGGAAAGCAGCCCGAAACTCTGCTTCACTGAGCCGTTGACCACGTCGGTGGGATTCGAATTCCAGCAGACGCCGACGCTCGGATGATTGCAGACGTCCATGATGGTGCGGATGTTGGGCGGGTCCTGGGTGCCGGAGCCATGCACTTCCAGCCAGATCTCGACGCCGTAGCCCTTGGCGTGTTCGCCGCACACGCGCAGCGCTTCGCCGATCTGGCGCAGCGTCTTGGGGCGGTCGGCGTCACGCGGAAATCCGTTGGGACGCACCTTCACTCCCATGGCGTCGATATCGTGAGCCAGCACCACGAACTTTTTGCAGGTCTCGATGTTCTGCTGGACCACGGCGGGATCGGCCGCCTGGAACTCGCACGTCGACCCCAGGCTCAGCAGCTTGACCTTGGAGCGCCGGAACTGCTCCTTGACCGCCTCGCGCTGCGGCGCGGTCAGCGTCGGCTCGACGCCATGGGCATGCTCGGTGCGCAACTCCACAGCTTCGAATCCCGTGGCTTCGCAGTTCTTGATGATCGTGGCAATGTCCCAGTCCTTTGCCAAGTTGTAAGTGACGGTTCCAAGGCGCATTGCGTTGTTCCTCCAGTCAGTTCTGCGTAATCTGCGAAATCTGCGGTTACAGCTTCGGCTGGCACTCGCGGACCACCTTCAGGAACGCGCCCATCACCGGATCCAGATACTTGTCGCGGTGATGGATCAGGCCCAGCTCGCGGACCAGGGTAATCCCTTTCAGGGGAATGAACTTCAACGTTCCCAGTGCCGACTCGCTCTTGACGAAGCTCCTGCTGATCAGCGACAGGCCCACGCCGCCGGCCACAAACTTCTTGATGGCCTCGACACTGGCCAGTTCCAGCGACACTTTCGGCTCCAGGTTGCGGTTGCTGAAAATACGGTCGAGCAGACCGCGGGTCCGCCCGGTGCGCGGAAAAATCAGGGGATACTCGGCCAGTTGCTCGATGCTCACCGCGCGCAGCCGAGCCAGGGGATGCCCGGCGGGAGCAACCACGCCCACCTCGTCGCGGTGGAGCGGCAGGGCAATCAGGTCTTTCTCTTCTACCGGAAGGGAAACTACGCCAAAATCCAGGGAGTTGTTGAGGACGCGTTCCACGATTTTGCGGGTGAAGTTGCGATGGATGCGTACGCGCACGTCCGGATAGCGGGCGCGGAACTCCGCAAACACGGGAGGCAGGATGTATAGCGAGGTCGCCTCGTTCGCGCCCACGGAGAGCCGTCCGCGCGGCCTTTCGCGGAGCCGCTGGAGTGCGTCCAGAGCCTCGCGTCGTGTATCGACGATCCGCCGGCAGTGCTCCAGGAAGATGAGGCCGGCCGGAGTGGGCTCCACCTGCTTGCCCTTGCGCTCCAAAAGCCGTTGCCCCAACTCGGTCTCGAGCTGGCGGATCTGTTTGCTGAGCGCCGGCTGCGTCCGATACAGCCGGTCGGCGGCGCGCGAAAAGCTTTTCTCCTTCACGATCTCCAGGAAGGCCTGGATCTGATCGAAGTCCATGTCGGTTTGTCCGCTATAATTCTGTCATGGATTTCACGCAGATTCGCGCGGTGGTGGAAGTTGCGCGCTTGCACAGCTTCTCCCGCGCCGCCGACGCCCTGGGCCTGACCCAGCCGGCGATCAGCTCGCAGGTGCGCCAGATCGAGGAGGAAGTCGGCTACCGGCTGTTTGACCGCCTGGGCCGCAACGTCTACCTGACCCAGCCGGGCGTGATCCTGGCCGACTACGGCCGCCGTCTCCTGCAACTGCGCCGGGAAGCCACGCGCGCCCTGACCGACTTGGAGACCGGACCCACCGGACGCTTGGTGGTGGGCGCGACCGAGGCGGTGTGCCTGTACGTTCTGCCGCCAATCCTGAAGGAGTTTCAGAGCCGCCACAAAGGCGTCAGCCTGAGTATTTTTCGCCACCACACCGACCGCATCGTGCGCAAACTGGTGGAAGGCGTCATCGACGTCGGCTTCATTTCCCTGCCCGTAGCCGGCGACGAACTCGAAGTAACTCCGATCCTGCGCGACCGCTGGATGGTGGCGCTGCCCACCAAGCACCCGCTGGCCGGCGCGGCACGCGTGAAAATCGAGGATCTGCTTCCCTACCCCTTCATTCTTCCCGAAGCCGGACACACGCGCCAAACGATGGATCGATTGCTGGCCCCGTACCGGCGCCGCTACACCGTGGCCTTCGAAGTAGCCGGCGTCGAAGTGATCAAGCGCTTCGTGGCCGAAGGCATGGGCGTATCGTTCATCAGCGAGCGCTACGTCCGCGATGAAGTCGCTACCGGCCGCCTGAAGTTGGTTCCCCTCGCCGGCGCTCCGCTCAACCGCGATATCGGCCTGGCGGTGCGTAAGGGCCAGTACCATTCGCAGGCCCTGGAAGCGCTGGTGGCTGTCGCCAAGAAGTTCCGCAAGACCCGCTAAAGGATTCTCGACGCCCGTTGAACAGAAGATGCGAGGAGACAAGGAATGAAGAACTGTTGGGTTCTGGCAATCATGGTCGTGGCGCTTTCGGCAATCGGCGTAGCCGAGGTGAAAGATTCCTCGGCGACCGGATTCACAGTAAAGACAACCCTGGCGATCCAGGCGACGCCGCAGGACGTCTACCGGCGCTTGATCCGTATCGGCGACTGGTGGGGCTCCGATCACACCTACTCGGGCAGTGCCAGCAACATGAGCATCGAGGAAAAGGTTGGCGGCTGCTGGTGCGAGAAGCTTGCCGATGGAGGCGCACTTCGCCACGCGGAAGTGATTTACTTCGCTCCCGGCAAACTGCTGCGGATGACCGGGGGTCTCGGTCCGTTGCAGGAACTGGCGGCCGTAGGCACTTTGTCGGTCCAACTGACGCCCGCGAACGGCGGAACGAAGCTGGAAATGACTTACGCCGTTGCCGGGCATCTTCCGGCCGGGTTGGGCGCCTTCGCGGCGCCCGTGGACTCAGTGATGAGCGGGCAGTTCGTGCGGTTGAAGAACTACATCGAGAGCGGAAATCCAGAACCTCAGAAATCTTCCATGGCCAAGTGAAGCGGCGGCTCGCAGAGGAACGGCAGGCCGGCCATCTCCGCCAAAGCCTTGGCAACTTTGGACTCGACACATGGATCGAGGGTGATGACGAACGGCAGACGCTGCTTGTCCTCAGCGTGCTCCTGAAACACCGCGTCGATGCTGATGTGGTTGCGTGCCAGCGCGCCGGCCAGCGCCTCAATGATCCCGTGCTGATCGCGCACGATAAAGCGCAAATAGTGGCGTGACGGCGGACCTTCCGGCGAGACGGCCGCCGCGCCGCCGGGTTGGGCAAAGCCCAGCGTCGGCGTGCGCAGCTTGGCGCCCGACGCCAGATCACGTGCCGCGCGGATGATGTCGCCGACCACGGCGACCCCGGTAGCGTCGCCGCCTGCG
>CAYPHP010000077.1:0-10326 GCA_964410045.1 uncultured Acidobacteriota bacterium
CCCCTTTCAGGAGACAACGGGCAATTCTGGCCACAGCGCGCGCGCGGGTACTGCCAACCGCAGCGCTTCCTGCTCGTCCGACACCGGCAGCATATCACCCACCAGGCTGTTCGGCCCGGCCTTGGTGACCCGCACCCAGGCATAGCTTCCCAGGCGGTTACGCTCCGGAGTCCCTTCCGGCACACGGAAGTTCAAGACGCGATTCTCGTTGGTCCGGCCGACCCACTGATCGAGTTTGCTGTTGCGGCCTTCCACCAGGACCTCCGACACCGTGCCCACCAATTCCTGGTTTTTGCGGAGCTGGATGGCTCGCTGCAATTCCTGCAGCACGATCAGACGGCGGCCCTGGACATCGTCGGGGATCATCTCGGCAAAATCCTTGGCCGGAGTATTGGGCCGCGGCGAGTATTTGAAGGAGAAAATGGATTCGTACTCCACCGTCTCGAGCAACGACAGCGTCTCGGCGAAGTCTTCGTCGGTCTCCCCTGGGAATCCAACGATGATGTCGGTGGACAGCGCGATCTTGCGCGGCGACGCACGCAGCCACGCGATTCGCTCCAGGTATTCCTCGCGGGTGTAGCCGCGCAGCATCCGGCTGAGCGTTCGCGTCGATCCCGACTGAACCGGCAGATGCACCCAATTGCAGAGCGCCGGAGTGGAGTCGATGGCCTGGACGATATCCTGGCCGAAATAGCGCGGATGGGAAGTCGTGAAACGCACTCGCCGCAGCCCCGGGATCTCCGCGATGCGCACCAGAAGCTCGGCAAAGGTCAGGTGCTCAGGCGCCGGATCGACGTAGTGATTCACGATCTGCCCGAGGATCTGGATTTCCGAGTAGCCCGCGTCGGCCAGTTGCCGCGCTTCCTCCAAAATCAACCGGCTCGACCGGCTGCGTTCGGGCCCGCGCGTGTACGGCACCACGCAGAACGCGCACTTTTGGTTGCAGCCTTCGATGATCGTGAGGTAGGCGCGGAACGGATTGTCCCGGCGGGTCAGCTCGGTTTCGAACGTCTCGTCGGTATCGGTGTCCAGGCCGGTCACCCGGCGGTTGCCGGATTCCAGCTCCGCGATCAACTCGGGCAGGCGGCGGTAACTCGCCGATCCTACCACCAGGCTCACGTGTGGCGCTTTCTCAAAGATCCGCTCGCCTTCCTGCTGGGCCACGCATCCCAGGACGCCGAACTTACGCCCGGTTGCCGCCTCGTGCTTCGAGTGGCCCAGACGCGAGAACACCTTCTGCTCAGCCTTGTCGCGGATGGAGCAAGTGTTGTACAGGACCAGGTCCGCCGCGGCGGGATCCTCCACCTGGGTGTACCCCTGGCTCTGCAACGCCCCGGCCACTTTCTCCGAGTCGTGCACGTTCATTTGACACCCGAAGGTCTCCAGGTAAAACGTTTTGGACGGGCTCCCAGACATGACCATTTTGATTATATCAGACGGTCTGGGGAACCACGGATTACGCGGATTGCACGGATCGGATGCTAAGCTGACCTGGTGCGCCGAACGATACCCGTGGCCCTATGCGTGCTGGCAGCGCTCGTTTCTGCGCGGGCAGAGGACCCGGCCCGGATTTACGTCTATGCGCAGTTCGATACTCCTGCGCGTTCATGGCTTCCGATTTCCTGCGACTCTGTCGTCGTAGCCAAGGTCAAGCGGGGGAGGTTCTTCGCTTTGGATATGGCACCGGGCAAGTACGTTCTTGGTATGGCGAAGGCAGTTCCCGTGTTCGTCGATGTGCGCCCGGGAGAAGAATCATTCGTGCGCCTCGGGTGGCATAGGGACGTGAGTGCCCCCGCGATACCGGTCTTGCGCGCCGTCCCGCCGGCGCAAGCGCGTTTAGAAATGTTGAACTTGGCGTACATCGACGCCAACCAGGCACTTTCGCGGTCCGTGCCGAAGAGGGATCCCCGCCGACCGCCACAACTGAAGGTGCGCGCGACTCCGCCTCGGTGACCCTCGGTGTCTCGGTGGCTGGATTCCTACCGTTTCACCCGATAGATCCACATGGCCGGGAACGTCGAGCGAACCGGCGGGGGCATCGGAGTATTTCCCTTGATGGCCCGCCAGAGGATCTCGTTCATCAGGTGATCGTCAATGCGATCCTCGGCGGTCAGGTCCAAGGTCATGGATTCTTTGGCCATCGGCGCGTTCTCGGGGTTAACTTCTTCGAGATCGATGTTGGGCTTCACCGCGACGTAGGGGCGCATATCGGGCTTGTCGGCGAAGACGCTTTGCATGGCCGTGGCTCCGGCATCGAACTGGCTCATCGGCTCGAGGCCCAGGATCAGTTCCATGGTGCGCAGCATGCTTACGGTGGAATACATGGTGGAATCCACCACGCCGCGCTTGCTCCAAGCGCTGATCACGTAGCCGGGGCTGCGATGGGAGTCCACGTGATCCGGACCGTTCTGGGCGTCGTCTTCCAGCACGAAGATGGCGGTGTTGGTCCAGAAGCGCGACCTGCTGACGGCTTCGACCATGCGGCCGAGAGCCAGGTCATTGTCGGCCATCGCCGCTCGGGGAGTCTTGGCCTTGGGCCGCGTGCCGCTGGTGTGGTCGTTGCCGATGCGCACGATTTGCAGCCGCGGCATTTCTCCGGTCTTTTCGTGCTCGCGGAAGGCGAGCAGCCAGCGATCGATACGCTTCTGGTCCGAATAGTTCATGTCGAAACTGCGGAACAGGGGATCGAAGTTGTTTCCGATGGCCTTGTCGCTCGCCGTACCTGGGGTGTCCGGGGTCGCGCCGTTCCGGACCCACTCGCCGTAAGTGCGCCAGGTGATCCCGGCCTTGATGGCGGCGTGGAACAGGAAGCCGCCGCCGGCAGTGCCGGCTTCGTCCTCTCCTTCTGAGTCGTAATGGGCGCGCCTTCCGCCGTAGCCCGAGGGCCAGAGCTTGGAGGTGAAATCGCTGGCGATGGCGCCCATGCTCCAGGCATGCCCGTCGGCGCTGACATCAGCGGTGACGTAGAAGTTGTCTAGCAGCACAAAATCGCGAGCCAGTTTGTGGTGGTTGGGGCTGACCTCTTCGCCAAAGAGCACCAGACGCGGATCGCCGTTGCCCTCCTTCATGTCACCCAGCACCTGATCGTAAGTGCGGTTCTCCTTGATCACGTAGATCACGTGCTTGATGGGAGTCGGTCCGCCGGGCTTGCTGGGAATCACCTGGCCGGATCCCGCGGCACTCTCGAGCAACTCGTCGCGATAAGGCGAATTGGCCAGGACTCGCTTGGTCAGGATCTTCAACGGCTCACCCGAAGGGACATCCACGATGTTCAGCGAACCCTTTTGCATTACGCCGACATAGCCGGCGCGCGGGTCTTCCTGATGCTGCGGCTGCGGGCGCCTTATCGGCTGAGGACCGTTGGGATTGGGATAGCTGCGCTCGCCTTTGCCGTTGGCTACAAACAGCCGGCGTCCATCCTTGGAGAGCGCCACGGCCGTGGGATACCAGCCGGTCGGGATAAAGCCTTCCACGGTGGACTCGCGTGGTCCCAGCGCAACCACAGCGACAGCGTTGTTGTCGGCATTGGCCACAAACAGCTTCTGTCCGTCCGGGGAGATCGCCAGCGCGTTGGGTGTGGATCCCGGAGGCGCCTTGGGATACAGCCCCACGTTGATCTGCTCGCGGACAGCCCCGTTCGACTCGTCGTGAACGAACACCGAATTCGTATTGCCGCAGGTTACATACAGCCGGTTGTTCAGCAGCAACATGTCGCTGGGATGGTCGCCGGTCTTGATGGTCATCAGCAGCTTGCCGGATGCCGGGTCCAGAACGCTGATGGACTGATCTCCCCAATTGCTGACGTAGAGCCGGCCGCGGGTGGCCAGGACGCGGTAGGGCCGCTTGCCGACCGGCCACTTGCGTGACACATTGCCGTTCGACAACTCGATCGCGTGGACCACGTTGCTCTGCAGGTTGGCGACGTAGAGAAACTTGCCATCCACAGAGAGCGTGGCGTCGCCCAGGTACTCGGTCTCGAGCACCGCGGCCCGGCCCCGCTTGGTGGGGTCCTTCAGCGGAAACAGGCGAAACTCGCGCATCGGCCGCGCTCCGCCGTCGGCCCAGGCGAATTCGCGCACCGTGCCCAGGTTGCCTTCCGGAATGTAGAAGCGGTCACCGGCTTCGTTGATTGCCATCCCCAGCCAGGCGTCCTGCAGCGAGACGCGTACGGCCTCCTGCGGGTTGGCCGTATTCATGATGATCACCGACGGAGGCAGGTAGCCGGTGTTCAGGACGAACAGGCTCTTCCCGTCAGGATGCAGGCGCATGTTGATCGGGAAAGTGTCCTGGGGCAGGGGAACACTGATGCCCGCCGGCGCCACCCGCCATCCGTTCACCAGCATGTACCCGCCGTCCGGATGCGGACCGGGACGCTGCTCGGGAGGGCTGGGAATGGCGACGATAGCGATCAGGATCAATGCGGCCAGCGGAAAGATACGCACCATGGAATGCTCCTGTCTTCTTGCTTGTCTCTTCACACCTGATACTTCTGGGCGATGGGGAAGCGCCGTCCCAGGCCAAACGCTTTCGAGGTTACCCGCAGCCCCGGAGCCGCCTGCTGGCGCTTGTACTCGGCTCGGTCTACACGCAAGCAAATATCACGAACCAACCCCAACGGCAAGTTAAGTATGGATGAGATTTCCGAAGGGCTCTGCCGTTCTTCGATGTAAGCCTTCAGCACGCAGTCCAGTACCTCGTAGGGCGGCAGCGAATCGCTGTCCTTCTGTCCCGGGCGAAGCTCGGCGGAGGGCGCCTTTTGGAAGACGTTTTCCGGGATCGCCTGATTCAGCCGCTGGTTCGCCAAGCGAGCAAGTTCATAGACCAGCCCTTTGGGGATATCGGCCAGCACCGCCAGCCCTCCGGCCATGTCGCCGTAGAGCGTGGCGTAACCCATGGCCATTTCGCTTTTGTTCCCCGTGGAGAGCACCATGGCGCCGGTCTTGTTCGATAGGGCCATCAACAACGTGCCGCGGATGCGCGCCTGGAGGTTCTCCTCCGTCACATCGGGCTTGCGACCTTCAAACGCAGGCGCCAACGTCTGCTGGAAGGCCGCGAATGGCGTCTCGATGGGAATGACCTGCCAGCGGATCCCCAAGCGCTCGGCCATGAGTTTGGCGTCTTCGAGACTTGACGGCGCGTTGTAGGGACCGGGCATGGCCACGCCGGTTACCGACTGCGCGCCGAGCGCTTCCACCGCCAGGCAGGCGGTGAGCGCCGAATCGATTCCGCCGCTCAGGCCGACGATCACCGCCGAGAATCCGCACTTGCGAACGTAGTCGCGCGTTCCCAGGACCAGCGCCTGGTAGACCGATTCCACGCCTTCGGGCAGGTCGGGGTGCAGGTCGCCGCTGTTCGTGGCGGTGTCGTAGAAGACCAGGTCTTCCTCAAAGGGCCGTGCGGAGGCCCGGACCACTCCGTCGCGATCGAGCACGCAACTCGACCCGTCGAATACCAGGGTATCGTTGCCGCCGACCAGATTCACAGCCACCACCGTGACACGATGCTTCACCGCCAAGGCCTGGAGCATGCTGCGCCGCTGGTCGCGCTTCCCCTGGCTGTAGGGCGAGGCCGAGATGTTCACCAGCAGGTCGCCGCCAGCGCGGACCAGCTCCTCCACCGGATCGATCCGGTAATAGCGTTTGTTCCAGAATTCCTTGTCGTTCCAAACGTCCTCGCAGATGGTCAGGGCAAGCTGCCGCCCGGAGAAGGGAAAGAGGTGCTGGGCCGACCCCGGATCGAAGATCCGGGCCTCGTCGAAGACGTCGTAATTGGGCAGGAGCATCTTCTGCTGGACGAAGCGGACCTGCCCCCCGGCCAGCAATGCCGCGCAGTTGGTGGCGGCACGAGCGCTGCCCGGTTCGGCCCGCCCAACGAACCCGCAGATCACCTGGATCGTCGCGGTTTCCTGTGCCAGGCCTTCCAGCTCCGTGCGGTTGCGATCGATGAACGCGGGTTGCTCGACCAGGTCCCGGGGTGGATACCCGGCCACCGATAGTTCGGGAAAGACCACCAGCTCCGCGCCGCCGTCCTGGGCCCGGCGCGCCGCCTCAACCATCTTGGCGCGGTTGCCCGAGAAGTCCCCAACCGTGGTATTAATCTGGGCGAGGGCCAGTTTCATCTGGATTCATTATAGCGGCGAATCTTGCGCCGCCGGCCCCGCCTGGGGTTACAATGGCCTTGCCCGCCCCCACCGGACAACTCCCCTCTCATTGGAGTTCTATCTCATGCTGGAAATCGCGGACCTCAACAAGAAACTGGAACAAGCTGCTTACCGGCGCATCTTTCCCCGCCTGCAGGAAAAGCTGCGGGGACTGCAGTACGCGGCCCGGGACGCGGAAATCGCTACGGTCATCGCCCTGGAAGGTTGGGACGGTTCCGGACGCGGCAACATCATCAAGCACTTGGTGTCGCGGCTGGACCCGCGCCTCTTCCGGGTCTTTCCCGGCACACCGCCCAGCCCGTTGGAGCAGCGCTACCACTTCCTGTGGCGCTATCAACTGAACCTGCCCAACGACGGCGAGATGGCCATGTTCGACCACTCCTGGTACGGCCGCGTGCTGGTCGAACGCCTGGACAAGCTGGTGCCCAAGAAGGCCTGGCGGGAGGCCTACGAGCAGATCAACCAGTTCGAGCGCTGGCTGGCCGACGACGGACAGGTGCTGGTGAAGTTCTGGCTGCACATCTCCAAGAAGGAGCAGAAGAAGCGCTTCAAGGAGTTCAAAGAGGATCCGGCCCTGGCCCACAAAGTCACCAAGGAATACAAGCGTCACCATAAGCAGTACGACAAATGGACTGTTGCGGTGGAAGAGATGCTCCAGAAGACCGATTCGCCGCACGCTCCCTGGACCATCGTGGAAGCCCACGACATGCGCTGGGCGCGAGTGAGGGTCTTTCAAACCCTGATTGACCGCATCGAGAAGGCGCTGGCCCGGCGCAAGGCCGCTCCGGCGGCCGTCTCCCGCACCGTGGCCGCCCACGAAGCGACCAAGGTGAAACGGGCCCGCAAGGCCGTCGCCGATTCCGCGCTGGCCAAGTCTCAGGCCCGCAAGGAAGGTCTGCCCATGGAAGAGCAGCGCAAGAAGGCGAAAGGCCGGAAATAGGAGCCGCCATGCTAGATCGAATCGACACCACCAAGCGTCTACCCGAGAAGGATTACCGCGAGCAACTCGCCAAAGAGCAGGCCCAGCTTCGCGACCTGCATTTCGCGATCTATCGAAAACAGATTCCGGTCCTGTGCATGTTCGAAGGCTGGGATGCCGCCGGCAAGGGCGGTGCCATCAAGCGCGTCACCGAAGCGCTGGACCCGCGCGGGTTCACCGTCAAGGCCTACGCCGCGCCACACGGCGAAGAGCGCACCCATCACTACATGTGGAGGTTCTGGCGCTACCTGCCTCGCACCGGGCATCTGGCCATCCATGACCGGACGTACTATGGGCGCGTCCTGGTGGAACGCGTGGAAGGCTTCTGCTCGGAGGAAGAGTGGAAACGGGCTTACCGGGAGATCAATGAGTTCGAAGCGCACCAGCGGTCGTTCGGGATGGTGATCTGCAAGTTTTGGTTGCACATCACCCGAGAGGAACAGTTCCGCCGCTTCAAGAGCCGGGAACGCGATCCCTATCGCAGCTACAAGCTCACCGAAGAGGATTGGCGGAACCGCGCCAAGTGGGGCGACTACTTCCAGGCCGTCGAGGAGATGCTGGAACGTACATCCACCGCCGCCGCGCCGTGGACCGTCGTGGAGGCCAACGACAAGTACCATGCCCGCGTCAAGGTGCTGAAGACCATCACCCGGGCGATTGAGGCTCAGTTGTAGGGCGGCACGCCGAGGCCGCCGAGACGGACCGGATTGGATTCCGTTCCGGCTCGGTGCTCTCCCTGCCTCGGTGGCTAGTCCCATCTCAAGTTTGTAATGACGTCAGTGAAACGGGGCGCCAGCCATCGGCTGTCCCGCGTCTTGGCTCGGCCAACCTGCCTACTTGGCCTTGACCTTCTTGCTGCGCCGCTTTGGCTTGGCCGCGGCGGGCTTCTTCTTGCGGAACGGCAGACTCAGTTTGCTCAACGACGCCTTGGCTTCCTCCAGCGTGGGAGGCTTGGGCAGCTCGATCGCTTTGGCTTTCGCGGACAGCGAGCCGAGCGCGCTGCCGATGGCGCGCGCGGCGTTGGTCAACATGCCTTCGGCTTCCGGAGCCTTCTCCGGGCCGCTGATCTTCTTGCCGCGCTTGCGGGCTTTGTTTGCCATGGACGCTGATTCTAGGGCACGGGCTGGGAAACGTCAAATCGGCGTATACTGGCCGCAACTCTGGGTCCATGATCACCTGCCTCACCTGCCGGCGCAGCCTTCCCGAGCCTCATGCTCTGATCAACGGCCGTGTTATGGGCGACGATCACACCGAGGCCTATTATTTCTGTCCGCACTGCGATCACTTCGTGCTGGCTCTCTATCGTGATTCGCAGGGAGGAGACATCGGCCCTTCCCTTCAGGGCCCGCTCTCGCATGAACAGGCGGCGCCCAAGCTGGCTTTGATCGCGCGCTGCAAGAAACCGACCCGCGTGCGATGCACGTGCGAAGCGCATCGGGAGTACTTCGGCGAGCGCCTGGACGCATGACTTTTGCGATCGCCAACGAGGGCGACGCGCCGGAAATCGCCGCGCTGCGGAGGGCCGTCGCCGAGCGGTTGACCCGCGACTACGGCCGGGGGCATTGGTCCTCCGCGGTCAGCGAGAGAGGCGTGCTGTGGGGCCTGAAAACGTCGCGGGTGCTGGTGGCGCGAAACAAAGGCGTCGTCGTCGCCACACTGCGGCTGGCGACCAAGAAACCGTGGGCCATCGATCCGAAGTACTTCGTCCCTGTGAAGAGACCGATCTACCTGGTGGACATGGCGGTCGCTCCGGACCGCCAGCGCCATGGGATTGGACGGCTTCTGTTGGCGGAGGCCATCGCCGTGGTCAAGGCCTGGCCGGGCGACGCCATCCGCCTGGACGCTTACGATGCACCCGCGGGCGCAGGGGAGTTCTACGCCAAGTGCGGATTTCGCCAGGTCGGGCGAGTGTCCTACCGCGGCGTGCCGCTGGTGTATTACGAGTTGGTCCTTTAGTCTCTGGACAGGGAGTGCGGTGGCTTGCCACCGCTTCACGCGCCGAAGGAAGGCGGCGGCAAGCCGCCGCACTCCATAGGAGACCAACTTCTTATGCAGCGAATTTTCTGACTCAGAATCCTAGATCCGCACCATCTTGCCGCCTTCCAGGCGATAAGACTCGCCTCGCCAGTAGACGGTCTTGAAGATCAAGCTGGCAGCCCACAAGGCTACGGTCAGGAGTTCTCGCACCGGTAGCAGCCAGAAGTAGCGTCGAATGGCCGGATCGTCGAAGGTGGCGGCGCCAACGGTCCAGCCCGCCGCCATGCGCGCCATCGCCCAGCCGCTAGCGACCGCCCATACGGCTGGCGAGACCGGCGCCAGAAACAGAGCCATCAAGGCAAACACCGAGCCATAAGTCAGGATCAGGCCGAAGTGGCCCTTGGGGCGCGACGACGCCTGGCTGCGGATCCAGCGAAACTGGTGGCGGATCATGCTGCCCCAGGTGTCGGCGGGAAGCATGGTGTCCACCACATAACGCGAGACCATCCCGCGATGGCCCAGCGCGGCGATCCGGCTGCCGAGTTCGAAGTCGTCGGCCAGGTAGTCGGCGAAGACGGGGAATCCGCCGACGGCCTCCAGTAATTCCTTGCGGCAGCCCATCGTCGAGCCCATCGCGAATCTGACACCTTCCAGCATTCGCGCGACCAACACGCCGCAGAAGAACTCACCGGTGATCCCCAGGGCTTCCCACAGCGACGCGACGGTTCCACCAGGCTTGCCGCGATAGGGACAGGTGATCACGCCCACTTGCGGATCGGTCAACTCCGCCATCACGTGCCGCAAGTACTCGGGACCCACCACAATGTCGTCGTCGCTGATCAGCATGTGCTGATAGCGCATCTCGCGGTACATCTTGTCCAGGCTGTTGATCTTCTGGTTGGTTCCGTAGCGGCGGTCGACATAGAGCATGCGGATGGAGACGCGGGGGAAATCATTCTGCAGCCTTTGGACCACGCCTACTGCCGGGTCGTTCGCGTCGGCCACACAGCAAAGGATCTCGTACTCGGCATAGTCCTGGCGGCAGAAGCTGGCCAGGCAGTCGTACAGATGCGGCGCGGCGCCCTTCAGCGGCTTGAAGATGGAAACCGGTGGAGTGATTGCGGATTGCGGAATGTGGATTGCGGATTCCCGTCTGTAGAGGCGTGCGGCGATGATCACCAGCAGGTTGTAGATGATGGCCGTGCCGACG
>CAYPHP010000078.1:0-3094 GCA_964410045.1 uncultured Acidobacteriota bacterium
GTGCCTGGGAGCGGGGTCAGCCTGGCTGTCCCCTTTGCCTTTTTGGAGTGCGGTGGCTTGCCACCGCATGCGGCGGCAAGCCGCCGCACTCCAAGGCAGGTTCAGGACCCTAATTCACCAATCTGCTCATGGTCAGAAACGTGACGCGCTTCTGCGATTCGGTGGAAGCCATCGGAGAGTAGTAATAGATCAATGCGGCTTTCACTTGGGCGGCCACCCCTTGCGGAACATCGAAGGTGAATTGCTCGACGCGCTTTTCGTCGGGGGCCAGGCGCGTGTCGGTCAGGACCTTGGCGGCTTTCAGAAACGCCAGGTGCTCGCGCTCGATTTCCTTGCCTTGCACGTCGGCGACCACGCGCCGGTAGGCCCGCTCCTGCCTCAGGTGCTTGCCGTTGTAAGCGTCGGCGCGGACCTCCAGGACCAACTGCCGTAACGGCGATCCGGTCGGGACAAAATGCCCGGCGGCGGTGTTGGCTACCGTCACTTTCACTTTGATCTGCCCGCCTTCGCGCGTGGTTTGGATGCTGGCCTTGATCGTGCTATTGAGCTGATCGATGGAATGGCTGCCGGGCATCTGGTGCAGGTTGATCTTCGACGTGGAAACGCGCTGGAACTTGGGATCCACCACTTCTCCGGCCACCGCGGACATGTGGCAGGACTGGCACTGCCGGCCCTCCTTCCAGTAGCGGCTCTTCTGCCATTCCGAGTAGGTGGTCAAGACCGGGAAGCCCTGCGCGTTGCGATACTCATGGCACGGAGCGCAGACCGTGGCGTTGGTATGGACCTCGGAGTAGACGGTCCCATGCGCGCCGGACGCAGCGTCCTTCAGCGGCCCGGACTTGATCAGATTGAACTCCAGGCGTGCCTTGGGATTCCCCGCCCCGAGCGTAACCTCGCGGATCGAATGGCAGTAGTCGCAGGTGACGCCTTCCCAGGAAACCTTGCGCTGCAGCGTGGTGTCGCCGAGTTGCTGGGCCAGAGGAGAATGGCAGGACAGGCAGGTATTCCGCGCCGCCGCGCCGAACTCGCCGGCAGCGGCTTCCATGGCGTCCTGAAACAACGGGCTATCCATCGCCCGGGCATGCGACGAAGTTTTCCAGGCTTCGTGGATGGCACGATGGCAACGCCCGCAGAACTCCGCGCTGCTGATCTTGTCTAACGTCTGAGATGTCAGGGATGCTGCCGCGATGGCAACCAAGAGCAGGACGGCTCTCCACATGCCCTACCTCCTTACGTCTTCGAGCGGTCTTCGATCGCGCGGATCGCCAGCCAGAGCCCCACCATGGTCAGGAGTATTGCTCCCAACGAGACCAAGAGTCCCCGGCGACGGAAATCCCTTTCGCCGAGAGCCGCCTCTCCCGCCTTGTGGGTTTCCGCGGCGATGGCCAAGCCTGCTTTCACCGGCTGGGCCACGGCGTCTTCGCGGAAAGCATGCACCGCCACCCGGGCCTTGATTAAGTTCTCGCGAGCCTCCACCTGCCGCACCAAGGCTTCAGACACTTCCATCCCGGAAGTGCGGGCGGTGGTCAGGATGCGGTCCGAGCGATCCAGGGCGTTCTCCAACTCGCGAAGGTGGCGAGCCATCGCCGCCGCTGTCTTGCCGCCGGCGGAGTCCGGCTGATGGCAGGTGGCGCAGGTTCCATCGCTGCCTTCCAGCATCTTGGTGGTCGGCTTCTGAATGCCGTGCTGCTGGTGGCAGACCACGCATCCGGCCAGGCCCATCGAGGCAAACACTGGTTTATGCGGACTGCCGGCGTACAGGTCTTCCATCAGCACATGGCAAGTCCCGCAGACCGCCGCCACCGATCCCACGGCCGGCGGCGCCGCTCCATGATTGCCGTGGCACGTGGCACAGCTAGGCGCGGAAAGGTCGCCGCGCTTGGCCAACGCGATCCAGTGCACGCTGGTGCGGTATTCCTGGAACTGTTTCGACGGCAGATTGTAGGGCGTCATGTGGGCGTCGTCCGCATGACAACGCGCGCAAGTTTCCGGAAGCCTCAGCGGATGGACCGGCGATTGGGCGTCCTTCACTTCACGGATGTCGTGGACGCTGTGGCAGTCCACGCAATTCTCCACCTTGGTGTCGCCGTTGGCCAGACGCTTGCCGTGGGTGCTGGTGACGTACTGGGCCAGTTGATCCACACGCTGTTGCGGCTTGAACTTGTGGATCAGGTTGGCGTCGCTGTGACACTTGGCGCAGAGTTGCGGGACCGCGGTGCGCGGGATCTTGCCCTTGAAGCCCCGCGCCGGACTCATGGAGATGGTCATGTCGTCGTTGCTGGGATCGCCGCCGTGGCAGTCGGCGCAGGCAAATCCGCGATGACCGTGGATGTCGTCCTTGAACAGCTTGGCCGGATTCCCCTGCGCGCCATCCAGGTTCTTGTGACAATCGAGACAGGAGTTCTTCTTGTCCGCCGCGGAGAGCGGGAGAATCGCCAGGGCCAGCAGGATGAGCAGGCGTTTCATTTGTAGTACCCCAGCAAGGAGAACGTCACCAGATAAGCCAGCAGGAAAAGCGCCGCTCCGGTCACCACCCGCGAGCGCTCCTGGCCTCGTGGACCGAGCGGCCAGAAGGGCAGCAACGCCCAGCCCAACGCCAGCGCGCCGAATCCGAACATGCCGAGGAGTTCTCCTTCGAACGGACCGACGTGAGCGGGGATCAGTTTGAGGCTGTAGAAGGCCGCCAGGAAATACCATTCCGGGCGGATCCCGGCGGGGGCTGGCGCGAAGGGATCGGCCTTCTCGCCCAGTTCCCAGGGGAAGAACGCCGCCAGGATTCCGAGGACGGCCAACGCGCCGTACCAAGCCATCACTTCGCGCAGGAAGAAGTTGGGGAAGAAAGGCATCTGCGGCACGGGCTGGCCCTTGTCCTGATACTCCTTCTCCACGGTCGGCGGCGAGCTGATCCCCTGCCTCTGGACCAGGATCAAATGGATCAGCAGGATGGCCGTAGTGATCCCCGGCAGCACCGCCACGTGGAAGCCGAAGAAGCGGGTGAGCGTGGCCCCGCCGACGTCGTTGCCGCCGCGCAGGAACTGCCCCAAGGAAGGTCCAATCAGCGGGACGCTGGCGGCCATGTCCGTTCCTACCTTGG
>CAYPHP010000078.1:3104-10316 GCA_964410045.1 uncultured Acidobacteriota bacterium
GCAAAGTAGGAAATCGTGTTCCAGGGCAGCAGGTATCCGCTGAATCCGAAGCCCATCGAAAGACCCAGCAGCACGATCCCGCTCAGCCAAGTGACCTCCCGGGGACGCCGGTAGGCGCGCAGGAAGACCACGCTGAACATGTGGATGAAGGCCGACAGGATCATCAGGTTGGCCGACCAGCTATGGACCGACCGGATCAGCCATCCGAACTGCACGCGGGTGACGATGAACTGAACGCTTTCGTAAGCCTCGGCCGGAGACGGCCGGTAGTAGAGCAGCAACAGAATCCCCGTAAAGACCTGAATGACGAACAGGAACAGGGTGATTCCGCCGAAGAAGTACCACACGGTCCCGGAATGCTTGGGGACCGTCTTGTGGGCCATGAAGGCTTGAATGTCCTGAAGACCGAGCCGTTCGTCCAACCACCCGATGATGGAGTTTCGCCGATCGGTAAGGGACATGGGGAGCTACGCCTGCCGGGAGAGGATCACCTCGTCGCCTCGCACGCGCACCGTGAACTCCTCAAGCGGCCTGGGAGGCGGTCCGGAAACCACTTTGCCGTTGAGGTCGTAAAAACCGTTGTGACATGCGCACCAGATCTGACGGTTGGCTTCCTTGAATTGCACGGTGCAGTTCAGGTGCGTGCAGATGCCGGAATAGGCCTTCCATTCGGTTTCGCTCACCCGGACCAGCAGGGCCGGAGTGCTGCCGAACTTGACGATCTTGCCCGTGTTGAGCTTGAAGTCGGCGACCTTGCCGACCATCGCTTCATTGACGGCCGCTTCTGCTGTTTCTGGGGGAAGGACGAACTTGAGGACTGGGTAGATGAATGCAGACAGAGATGTAGCCACCCCAGTACCAAGCAGCCATCCGACGAGACCGCGTCGATTCGTCGCCATGACTGTATTGTGTAGCATTATCCCACAGCATCGCAAAGTGTAAAGTAGAAAATCTCTACGCTTGGTGGTGTAAGCTGACGTTTCACCAGTGATTGACCCAACTACCCTTGAGATCCATGTGTTTGTTCCGGCGCACACTGGGCCGGAACCCCCAACCGCCAACGATCATGACTCCCCGGAGTACCGCGCCGAAGTAGGTGGGTGGCTGGCGGCCATGGGAAGCGCTTGGGCGTGGCGGGCGATCACGCTGGACAACCTGGCCCAGCACGTCGCCGAGGTCGCCGCGCGATCTGTCGAGCATCGCTGCCTGGTGCTGAACCTCTGCGACGGCATCGAGCCGCATGCCGGACCCGGCTTGAGCGTGGTCCGATTGCTGGAAGAACACGGCATTCCCTACACCGGAGGCAACCCGCACTTCTACAACATCACCACGTCGAAGACCGTAATGAAGCGGCGGCTGGCGGAGTGTGGCGTCCCGACTCCGAGCTTCGCCGAGATCGCCGAGCCGGAGCGGGACATCCCGGCCGCCGCGCCGGGCGTGGGTTTCCCTTTGCTGGTCAAGCCGGTGGCGTCAGCCTGCAGTTACGGGATCCTGCAAAAGGGTGTCGTCGACGACGCGGCGTCCGCGGTGGCGCAGGCGCGCCGCATCCTCGACGGCGTCCACGGCTGGACCTTCCGTCAGGACGGTGTGTTCCTCGAGCGATTCGTCGAGGGGCGCGAGTTCACCGCGTTGGTGGTCGGCCGGGGCGTCACCTATCCGCCCGCCGAGCGCGTCTTCCCCGACGGGCTTCCGCCGCGCGAACGCCTGCTCTCCTACGAACGCTACTGGGAAGACTACGAGGAGGAAACACCGCTTCCTCCCGGCGTGCCGCTTTACCGCTACGCGTCGGTGGAGGCGCCGCTGCGGCACCGGCTCGAAGAACTAGCCAGCCGCGCGTACCACGCCCTAAATGGATGCGGCTACGCCCGCGTGGACATGCGCATGGATTCCACCGGCGCGATCTACGTGCTCGAAGTCAACGCCAACTGCGGACTCTCTTCGGACGGCCAGACCTCGGTCAGTTGGATCCTCAGCCTGGCCGGCCGTCCCATCCACTTGCTGATTGAAGAGATCATCCGCGACGCGTGGCAGCGCGCGCGAACCACGTCTACTGCTTGAACGTCCGAATGTAGGCCAGCATGTCGGCCAACTGCTGCTCGGTCAGCCCCTTCTCGGGCTTCATCTTGCCGATGCCTTCGACGGTGTCCTTGAGCAAGTCCTTATCGCTCTTGGCCTGGACTTCCTTGCTGCCCAGGTGGCGCAGCTCGACCTTCAGGGACTTGGCGATGGCCGGCTTGCCCTCGCCTGCTGCGGCATGGCAGGTGGCACAGCGCTTGTCATAAACGGCCTTGCCCGCCGCCGGATCGCCTTTGCCTGCGGCCACCGCGAACACAACCACCACCAACACGATTGCGACAAAGAACACGCAGTACTGCGCAAACTTGCTCAGTTTCATGGGCTGTAATTCTCCTCAGTGGGAAGGAGAGCAAACGCGATGCCAAACGGGGTGTCGTGATTCTCGACATTTCCACCGTCGCATAGTTCCTCTTTGCGTCCCGCGAAGCGCCGCGTAGAATGACCACATGGACGCTCCGATCGAGCGGACTCCAGAATCGCTGCGACAGACACGGTTCGCCATGCGGCTGTCGCTGATCTTCGGCGTCTTCATGCTGATCGGAAAAGGTGGCGCGTATCTGGCCACCGGGTCGGCGGCCATTCTCTCTGACGCCGCCGAGTCTGTGGTGCATGTACTGGCGGTCGCCTTCGCCGCCTACAGTCTGTGGCTGAGCACGCGCCCCGCGAATCACGAATTCCGTTACGGCTACGAACGCATCAGCTTCTTCAGCGCCGGATTCGAAGGGGCGATGATTTGCCTGGCGGCGTTCACCATCATCGTGACCGCGATCCAGAAATGGATGGCCGGATTGCATCTGGAACGCTTGGGCTTCGGCACGCTGGTGGTGCTGGCCGCGGCCATCGTCAACGCCGCGCTGGGCCTCTACCTGGTGTGGGCCGGCAAGAAGCATCGCTCGATCATTCTCGAAGCCAACGGCAAGCACGTCCTCACAGATAGCTGGACCAGCTTCGGCGTGGTCGGCGGGCTGTGCCTGGTGCTGATCACCGGATGGCTGCCGTTCGATCCTATCTTCGCCATCGCCGTGGCCTGCAACATCCTGTGGTCGGGGGGAAAGCTGATCTGGCGCTCGGCCACAGGACTGATGGACCGCGCCGATCCCGAAGTGGCCGCGGCGCTCTCGAAGAAACTGGATCAGCTATGCCGCGAGCTGGGCGTCGAGTATCACCAGTTGCGTTTTCGCGATTCCGGATACCGCATCCAAGTCGAAGTCCACTTGCTGTTCCCCTATCAAACGCAACTCGGCGAGGCGCATCGCATCGCCACGGTGATCGAAGAGCGCCTTCCGATAGAGTTGGGCCTCCCAGCCGAAGTGATCACTCATCTGGAAGCGCTGGAAGACCATCAGGCGGTACACCGCGCGCATCACTAGCCACCGAGGCACCGAGGACACCGAGTCGAACCGCTGCCCTCAAAAGCCTTTCTCGGTGCTCTCGGTGCCTCGGTGGCTAATCAGCCGCCCGAGTGTGTCGCGCACTCCCTCCGGATGAAACCCGAACGGACCCGCGGCGCTCTTGAAGGCGATGCGCCCGTCGCGATCGATCACGTACAGCCGGTCGGGCCAGCCGGTATAGGCCGCTTCGGTGGTGTTCTGTGGATTGTCGATCAGCGCGGGAATCTCCAGACCCAAGTTGCGCACGCAGGCCCCGGCGATCTCGGCGCGTTCCTCGGCCGTACGCGGGCTGGGATAGACCACCTTGTCTCGCAGATTGCTGGCCAACTGCCAGGCGTCGCTGGGGTGAGCTTCCAGGATGTACACCACGTAAAACGCCACGCGCTCGCGATACTGCTTGTAGAGCGCGTTCAAAGCGGGAACCTCCCGCCGGAAGGGCGGTCAAGTATAGCTGCCGAAGACCAGCACCACCGGTTGCTTGCCTTTGAACGACGAGAGACGTACCGGCGCGGGCAGATCCTTGCCGGCCAGTTCGAAGTCGGGCGCCGGATCGCCCACGCTCAGATGCCCGGCGCGAGCCTGCGTCCACAACGTCTGGAACGGCACGATCATCATCACCGGCATCGGGACCCGGGCCATGGCCCGCCCGAACACGTCGGGAGGCTGGCGCATCGCGGCGTAGGCGATCGTGCATAGAACCGCCCAAAGGCCAACCAGCGCCACCGCCGCAACCATGAGTTTTCGGACCATCGGGAGACTCATTATAGCCTTGCAACGAGTGGCCGTTGGAGACATCATGTGGCTCTGTATTTACGGGGGAGGAACCATGAGACGAGTCGTAGCGCTCTGTCTAGTTGTCGTGCTCAGCTTCGGGCCGCTGGCTTTGGCCGAGGACAAGGCCGACCTGGCCGCGATCTACAAGATCAAGGACGAAGGCTTCAACCGCTCGCAGGTGATGGACATCCTGAGCTATTTGACCGACGTCCATGGCCCGCGGCTGACGGGATCGCCGAACATCCGCAAGGCCCAGGATTGGGCCCAGGCGAAGTTCAAGGAATGGGGTCTGGCCAACGTGCACACCGAGAAATACAACTTCGGGCGGGGCTGGTACCTGAAGCGCTTCTCCGCGCACATGGTGGAACCCGACTACGCCCCGCTGATCGCTTTCCCCAAAGCCTGGACTCCGGGAATGGCCAGCGCGGTGAAGGCGGAAGCGATCCGCGTCGACATCGCCACCGAAGCCGATTTTGACAAGTACAAGGGCAAGCTGAAGGGTCTGTACGTGCTGACCCAGCCGCCGCGCGACGTGACGGCGCACTTCACTCCGCAAGGCACGCGCTTTACCGAGGAAGAAATGGCGCGGCTGGGGGCAGCCCCAGACCCCGGAGCGGGTGCGGGTTTCGGCCCCATTCCTCCCCCACGTCAGGCAGTGCAGGGACAGCCGCCGGCTCCACAGCGCGGTGGATTCGGAAATCAGGGCTTCCAGCGCAAGCTCACGGCCTTCTTCGTACAGGAAGGAATCGCGGCAACGGTGGAACCGGGCCGCGGCGACGGAGGCACGATCTTTGTTTCGAGCGGCGGCGACCGCAGCCCCACCGCGCCGCCAACTCCGCCGCAGGTGGTCATGGCCGTGGAGCACTACAACCGCATCTGCCGCATCCTGGCCAAGAACCTGAAGGTCAGCCTGGAAATCGAGTATCAGGCCGACTTCACGCCGGCCGGCGATGACTTCAACGTCCTGGCCGAGATTCCCGGCACCGACAAGAAAGACGAGTTGGTGATGCTCGGAGCGCACTTCGACTCCTGGCATAGCGGCACCGGCGCCACCGACAACGCCGCCGGCAGCGCAGTGACGATGGAAGCCATCCGCATCCTGAAGACGCTGGGCTTCCAGCCGCGCCGGACCATCCGCATCGGACTGTGGAGCGGTGAGGAGCAAGGCCTGCTGGGGTCGCGCGCCTACGTCAACGAACACTTTGCTTCCCGCCCCGCGCCTCCTCCTGGAGCGGATCGCACCAGCGAAGAGTTCCGCCGCATCCAGATGACTCCGCCCACCATCAAGCCCGAACAGGCCAAGGTGGCCGGGTACTTCAACCTGGACAATGGCACGGGCAAGGTCCGCGGCATCTACCTGCAAGGCAACGAAGAGGTCCGCCCGATCTTTGCGGCGTGGCTGGCTCCATTCAAGGATCTCGGCGCCACTACGCTGAGCATCCGCAACACCGGTGGCACGGACCATCTGGCGTTCGATGGCGGCGGCATGCCCGGATTCCAGTTCATCCAGGACGTAGTGGAACACGATTCACGGACCCACCACTCCAACATGGACGTCTACGACCGCATCCAGCGCGGGGACATGATGCAGGCCGCAGTGATCATGGCCAGCTTCGTGTATCACACCGCGATGCGCGACGAGAAACTGCCGCGCAAACCGTTGCCCGCGCCCCGGGCAGGCGCTCGCGGAGGGCAGCCCCCGATTCAGTAGCACTTGATGCGCTGGATCTACCTTCACGGCTTCGCGTCCGGCCCGCAGTCGTCGAAGGCGCAGTTCTTCAGGCAGCATTGGCCGCAACTCGAAGTCCCCGACCTGACGGAAGGGGACTTCGAGCACTCCACACTCTCCCAGCAACTTCGGTTTCTCGACGGGCTGGTGGGCAGCGACTCCGTCGCATTGATCGGCTCCAGCATGGGCGGGTACCTGGCGGCGCTCTTCGCTGCGCGTCATCCGGATCGCGTCGCCAGGCTGGTGCTGATGGCTCCGGCGTTCGGCTTGGCCCGGCGATGGACCGAGATGCTGGGCGATGCGGTCATGCAGGAGTGGCGCGAACGCGGCTGGCGGCCCGTCTTCCACTACGGCGAGGAGCGTGAGGCGCGCATCGGCTACGAACTGGTGGCCGACGGCATGCAGTACGAGGAGTTCCCCGACGTCCGCCAGCCGACGCTGGTCTTCCATGGCCGCCGCGATGAGTCGGTGGACTACCGGCTCTCGGTCGAGTTCGCGCGGACTCGGCCCAACGTGGAGTTGGTCCTTCTGGATTCGGACCACCAACTGCTCGACCAACTGGATCTGATGGCGAAAAAGATCCTAGGAAGTTAATATATGACTTAACTTTCAGGATACGCTTGGGAAAATTCACCCATCGCCGGACGCCGCGTACGGCGTTGCAATAGCAGGGGTTGTCGGTTTGGCCTTTGGCGTGCCTTTCATTTCCCGGGAGAACTGGCAGATCCGCCGGGTACCGCAACTCGAAGCCGGGCTGCTGACCCAGGCCGGAGCTATACTGGCTCCATGACCCGCAGATCGCTTGCCCTCCTGATCGTTCTGGTAGCCGTGCTGTCCGGTCACGCGCAGCGGCGCCGGGCTTATTCGGAATCAGCAAACCCGCCGCGGGCCAAGACCGAGGCGGAGAAGAAGATCCTGGACACCCTGGAGTCCATGGTCCGGGCTGGCGACATGTTCGCCAACGTTCCGATGTCCGACGGCCGGCTGCTGCGGCTGCTGACGGAAGCCGCGGGCGCCAAGCACGTGGTCGAGTTCGGAACCTCCACCGGCTACTCCGGGCTGTGGTTCTGCATGGCCCTGCAAAAGACCGGCGGCAAGCTGACCACGTTTGACGTCGATGCCCGCCGCATCGCCACCGCGCGCAAGTACTTTCAGCAGGCCGGCGTCGCAGGCATGGTCACCATCATCGAAGGCGACGCGCACCAGACCGTGACCAAACTCAAGGAGCCGGTGGACGTGGTC
>CAYPHP010000079.1:0-10296 GCA_964410045.1 uncultured Acidobacteriota bacterium
CAGATAGACACGGATCGGTTAACTCAGGCGCGCTTTCACCTTTTCGCTGAGCGCTTTT
This sequence comes from uncultured Acidobacteriota bacterium, assembly GCA_964410045.1. GTDB lineage: Bacteria > Acidobacteriota > Terriglobia > JAJPHL01 > JAJPHL01 > CAYPHP01. The sequence goes on from CAYPHP010000079.1 coordinate 59, forward strand.
CCATCCACGCGCTTACCGGCCAGCTTGGCCTGGACCGCCTTCATCACCGCGCCCATCTGCTTGGCGGATGACGCGCCGGTTTCGGCCATTGCCGCATCGATCGCGGCGGCGATCTCGGCGTCGGTGGGCGCGGCGGGCATGAACTCGTCGAGGATGGTGATCTCCTGCTCTTCCTTGGCGGCCAGGTCTTCCCTTCCACCTTTGCGAAACTGATCAGCGGATTCCTTGCGCTGCTTGATCAAAGTGGTGAACACGGCGATGCATTCGGCGTCGTCCAGGGCGGCGCGTTTCTCGGTCTCTTTCAGCTTCACGGCGGTCTTCATCATGCGCAGCACGCTGAGCTTCAGCTCATGATGCGATTTCATGGACTCGATCATTTCTTTTTGGATCCGCTCCTGGACGGTCATGACTTCCTCCACTGCTATAATAACCTCTTCATCATGATCAAGAAGACGCGGCTGTTCACGCCCGGCCCGACGCCCCTGCTGCCGGAAGCGATGGCCGCGCTGGCGCAGTCCGAGGTGCATCATCGCACCGCCGCATTCCAGGCGGTCTACAAGCGAGTGCTTCAGGACCTCCGCTACTTTTTCGGCACGCGCAATGACGTGCTTCTGTTCACCAGCTCGGGGACCGGCGCGATGGAGTCGGCGGTCTCGAACCTGTTCTCCGCGGGCGATCGCGTGGTGGTGGCCAGCGCCGGAAAGTTCGGCGAGCGCTGGGTGGAGATTTGCCGGGCGTTTGGACTGAACGTCGATGTCGTCGAAGCGCCTTACGGAGAGCCGGTGCCGCCCGAAGCTGTGCGTGCCAAGGTCGGCGGAGCTGCCGGCTTGTTCTTTCAGGCTTCCGAAACTTCTACCGGCGTGGCGCACGACGTGCAGGGTCTGGCAGCGGCCGGGAAGGACGCTGGAGCGCTGGTGATCGTGGACGCCATCACCGGACTCGGCACCATGGACCTGGACATCGACGGCTGGGGCCTGGACGTGGTCATCGGCGGATCGCAAAAGTCGCTGGCCATTCCGCCGGGACTGGCCTTTGCCAGCGTCAGTGGCGCGGCCCTGGAACGCTCAGCGCACTCGACCCTGCCGCGCTACTACTTCAGCTACACCAAGGAGAAAGCTGCGGCCGACAAGGGTGACGCGTCGTGGACGCCGTCCACGGCGCTGGTCCTGGCCATGGCCAAGTCACTCGAATACGTCCGCGAGCTTGGCCGGGAGAACCTGATCGCCAACGCAGGGCGCCTAGCAGAGGCAACGAGAGCCGCGGCTGTGCCGATGCACTTGCGGGTGTTCGCGTCGCGCCCTTCACCCGCGGTCACCGCGTTGTGCCCGCCAGCGGGTCTCGACGCCGGGAAGCTGATCGCCGCCATGCAAGACCGGTTTGGAATTATCCTGGCGGATGGTCAGGGGAGCATGAAGGGCAAGATCTTTCGCCTCGCGCATCTGGGCTACTACGATTTTCCGGAGCTGGCTGGATGCATCGCGTCCAGGGAGATCGTGCTCAATGAGCTGGGGTATCCGTGCGAGCTGGGCGCGGGTGTGCGAGCTGCTCAGGAGATCTTTGAAACCACGGATGCACACAGATAAACACAGATGAAGATCGTAATTGCGGAGAAGATCGCTCGGCAAGCTGCCGATCTGCTGCGGGCGGACAAGTGGACAGTTGTCGAACCTGCGGCGGCGGAGTTGAACAAGCAACTGGCCACCGCGGACGCGCTGGTGGTTCGCAGCGCCGTTCAGGTGAATGCGGAGCTGCTGGAAAAGGCGCCGCGGCTGCGCGTGGTGGGGCGCGCCGGCGTGGGCGTGGACAACGTGGACCTGGAAGCCGCCACGCGGCGCGGCGTGCTGGTCCTGAACACGCCGGGCGGCAACGCCATCAGCGTTGCCGAACACACTCTGGCCATGATGCTGGCGCTGGCCCGGAACATTCCCCAGGCCTGCCAGTCGATCCGCGAAGGACGTTGGGAGAAGAAACAGTTTCTCGGCCGCGAACTCTATGGAAAGACGCTGGGCGTTATCGGCCTCGGCAAGATCGGACTGGAAGTATCGCGACGCGCGCGGGCCATGGGCATGCAAGTGCTGGCGTTCGATCCATACGTGCCGCCGGTGGTGGCCAAGGAAACCGGCAACGAGTTGGTGGCGCTCAAGGAGCTGTACACCCGCTCGGACTACATCAGCCTGCACGTCTCGCTGACCGCGGAAACCAACGGCATGATCAACGCCGCCGCTTTCTCCAAGATGAAGGCGGGCGTTCGCCTGATCAACTGCGGACGCGGCGAGCTGGTGGACGAAGCAGCGCTGGTTACGGCTTTGCAGTCGGGAAAAGTAGCGGGCGCGGCGCTGGACGTCTTCGCCGTCGAGCCGCTGCCCGCAGAGAGCGTACTCGCGCGGTTTCCCCAGGTGATTGTCACGCCCCACATCGCCGGGTCCACCGAAGAGGCCCAGGAAGTGATCGGCGTGCGCATCGCCGAGCAGATCCGCGAGTACCTGAAAAACGGGGTGATCCTGAACGCTGTGAACGTGCCCGCGCCGTCGCCGGAAGAGTATCGGATGCTCGAGCCGCATCTGCGCCTCGCCGACCGGCTGGGCGTGTTCGTCGCCCAGATCGCCCAAGGTCTGCCGCGCACGGTGCGCTTCGCCTTCGCCGGAAAGCTGGCCAAGCGCAATGCGTATCTACTGCGCAATTCGATTCTCAAAGGCATCTTCAATCGCCTGCTCTCCGAGAAAGCGAATGTGGTGAACGCGGCGGCACTGGCTGCCGAGCGCGGTGTGCGTCTGGAAGATCTGCCCGGACTGTCTACTGCATTCGCCGACGCATTGCAGGTGACCCTGATAACCGACGCAGGCGAAGCCAGCGCCGAGGCCACCATGCTTTACGGCAGCCAGCCCCGGCTGCTGGCCGTGGACGGCATCCGCGTGGAAGCGCCGCTCGAAGGAAACTTGATTTACTTCAAGAATGACGACGTGCCCGGCGTGATCGGGCGCATCGGCACGATGCTGGGCCGCCGCGGCATCAACATTGCCAACTTTTCGCTGGGCCGACGCGAGGAGCACGCCCGCGGCCGTCCCGCCGAGGCTGTGGCCGTGGTGCACGTTGACGGTCGCGTCCCCGAGCGAGTGCTCGCCGACCTCCGCAAACTGCCCGCGGTGAAATACGTCCGCTCCGTCGAATTGGGTTAGTCGCTGGCCAGCGTTCTCAGCCAGGAGCAGGCAATAAGCTGCGAGTCAGCCGTGACCAGGGTGAGGTCAAACACCAACGCTGTGGCCGCCAGGAACAGATCTCCCAGGTCACCTTGGGGAAGCTGAATCCGGGAGGCCTCCGCCGCCACCGCGAAGTTGAACGGCGCTTCCCGGATGGGCGCCTTCGCCAACACTTGATCAAGCCACTCCGGAAAAGTCTGCTTGAGGCGCAGTTTCCCACGCCGGGCCAAGTGGTGGGCTTCCCAGATGGATACGGGAGACAAGTACAGTTCGTTCTTTGGATTCTCGATCTGCCGCCGAACCGCGGGACTCAACTTTTCCGGACGATGGAGGGCCCAGATCCAGATGTGTGTGTCCAACAGGAGTTTCATCGCCGGCGTGCCGTCCACGCCTTGAACGCTCCGACCGGCTGGTTCAGATCGCCGGAGGCCTCGCATGATTCCCTCATGCAGCCGAGCCAGGACTTCCGAGGGGAAGCGCCCGGCGCCTGGATTTCAGCGACGGGCTGGCCAAACCGCGTGACCCGAACGGGCATCCGGGTTCGCCGGACACGCTCGAGCACCGCCAGGCAGGTGGCTTTGAACTTGGAAATGGCGATCTCCTGCATATTCCATATGTACCATAGTCAAAGACCATAGTCCATTCCACGGCGGCGCAGGCATTCCTGCCTGCCCGGGCAATGCAGAGTCTAGTCGCTGGCTTTGGCCGCCGCGGCCTTGGCGGCGGCCTTCCCTTCCATGTCGAACACTTCCACCGGACCGTACTTCTCCAGGATGGCTTTGATCTTGCTGCCCTCTCCGACGGCCACGATCTGCAGAGCGTCCGGGTTCAAGTATTTCCGCGCGACACGCTGGATGTCGTCGGCCGTCACCGCGGCGATCTTGGCCGGATAGGTATCCCAGAAGTCGTCCGGGAATCCGTAGATCTTCTTAAGGACGGCGTAGCCGAGCACTTGGGCGGATTGCTCGAGCGTCAGCGCGAAGCCGGCTATCAGAGCGCGGCGGGCATCATCGAGTTCCGGAGCCGGGACCTTTTCGTCGCGAATCCGGTTGATCTCCTTGAGGAACTCGGTCATGGCTCCGTCGGTGACCTCGGTGCGCAGATCGCCGCCGGCGCGGAATGGACCGGGATACTTCAAAGCCGTGAAGCCGCTGTAGACGCCGTAGGTGTAGCCCTTTTCTTCGCGCAGATTCAGGAAGAGGCGAGCCGCCGGACCCTGTCCGAAGATGCGATTCAACACTTCCATCGCTACGTGGTCGGGATGCCGCCGATCCAGGGCGATGTTGCCCATGGTGATCGTGGTCTGCACGGAATTCGGGCGGTCCACCAGGTAGATCTTTTTGGCGGTGGCTGGAACGGGATTGGCCGGCATGACTTCCTTGAGGTCGGTCTTCTTCCAGGCTGCCAGCCAGGTCTTCAGCTTGGGAACCAGTTCGGCGGCGCGCACGTCGCCGGCGATTCCCAGGATCGCGTTCTGCGGAGCATAGCGCTCCGCGTGCCACTTGGCCAAGGCTTCGGAGGTCAGCGCGTCGAGCGACTCATTCGTGTAGCTGACTCGGCCCGCCGGATGCGCCCCGTAGACCGCCAGGCTGAAGCGCTCATTCGCCAGAAAACCCGGTTGGGAACGCTGCTGGCGGACCTGCACCTTGAGCCGTTGAGTCAGCTTGCTGAGTTCGCTGGCGGGAAAACTGGGATTCAGCAGGATGTCGGTGACCAGCGCGAACCACTGGTCCAGGTTGTCGCTGAGTCCGGACGCGTTGATGGTGGTAGCCGACGAGTTGAAGCTGGAGTTGGCGAACAGCGTCGCTCCGAGCCTGTCGACTTCCTCGGATAAGGCCTGGCTGTTGCGGGTCTTGGTGCCTTCGCGAAGCATCTGCGCCGTCACGCTGGCCAGGCCCGTCAGGTTGGCGGGCTCGAACAGACCGCCGGCTCCGCTGATGTTCAGCGACACATTCACCGTGGGGAAACGGCGGTCCTCCATGATCAGCACGGTCAGCCCGTTGTCCAACGTGACTTCCAACGGCCGGGGGAGCTTGGGCTGGAGGATTTCCTTCGACACCGGCGCTTTGTTCTTACGCTCGACCTTGCTGATGGAAACGGATTTGTCCTGACTGGGACCCGGCGTCGGGGCCTGGGCCCAGACGAGGGCCGCGCAAAGGACAGTTGCTACAGGTAGAGTGATGCGTTTCATGGCGTCCTCCTATTCTCCCGTCTTGGCGGGCGGCGCGGTCCGCGCTTTGGGCATGGTGATAATCACCGTGCGATTGGTGTCTTTGGCGTAAGTCTGCGTCACCCGCTGAATGTCCGCCTTGGTAATCGCGTTGATCTTGTCGGTCAGGGTATTGATCAGCCCGGGATCGTTGTAGAACACCGAGTACTGCCCGAGCAGGATGGTGCGGAACAGAGTGCCCTCCATGGCCTGGGCGCGTTGGCGGCGGATGGACATGCGAACTTTTTCCAGTTCCCAGTCCGCCACCGGCTCAGTCTTCATGCGCTCGATTTCGGCGTAGACCATCTTCTCGATCTCGGCGAGATCTTTGCCCGGCCGGGCCATCACTACAATGGACGCCAGGCCTGGTCCGCGGCGCTCCTGGGCGCCACCGCCCACCTGGACCGCCATTTCCTTCTCCTTTACCAGCTTCTGGTAGAGCCTCGACGATTGGCCGCCGGCGAGCACGTTGCCCATCACCTGAAGCGCGTAGAAGTCGGACGTGTTGCCCGGCGGGATCTTGTACACGATGTCCATGCGCGGCACTTGGGCGAAGGTATCTTCCAGGGTCTTGCGGCGCTCGGCTTTTTGCGGCGGCTCGGTCATATCCACCGGAGGCGGCGGCGGCTGGGAGGGGATGGCCTCGAAGTACTTGCGGATCTTGGCCAGCGCATCCCGGCTGTTGAAATCGCCCACCAGCACCAGGACCGCGTTGTTCGGCGCGTAGTAGGTCTTGAAGAAATTGGCGACGTCATCGACGGTCGCGGCGTTCAAATCCGCCATCGATCCGATGGTGGAATGCTTGTAGGCGAAATTGTCGTAGGCCGTGTCCAGGATGGTCTCAAAGGTCTTGCCGTAAGCCTGGTTGTCGATCCCCAGGCGGCGCTCCTCCTGCACCGCGTTGCGTTGGTTGTCGAGGTTCGGGCGGTTGACCACCAGCGAGCGCATGCGGTCCGCTTCCAGAAACAAGCCCAGGTCAAGCTGGTTGGCGGGCAGGGTCTGGAAATAGTTGGTGCGGTCGGAACTCGTGGTGCCATTCATGTTGCCGCCGTTGTTGAAGATCAGGATGAAGTGCTCCCCTTTGCCCACGTTCTCCGAGCCCTGGAACATCATGTGCTCGAACAGGTGGGCGAAGCCGGTGCGTCCGGGACGCTCATCCCGCGATCCGACGTTGTAAGTGACGCCGATCGAGTAGGTGGGAGCGGAGTGGTCTTCGGACAGAATCACCCGCAATCCGTTCTTGAGTTTCACTTCTTGAATGGGAATCTGGACTGACTTGGCTTTGTCGGCAGCCGCGGCTACCAGGGCCACAGACACCAGCAGCCCGGCCAGGAGTGTTTTACGCATTACGCCTCCTTGTCTCTCGGGAATGGGCGCATGATACATCAGAAAAACCCAGTGCGTGCGCCGGTTTTTTACTTGCTGTATTGCTCGGCCAGGTCGCCGACCACCGGCAGCTTGAACCGCTCGCCGCCGTAGGCCTTCACCATGCAGATCACCCAGCAGGCCAGGGTCAGCAAGCCGATCAGCCCGCTCAGCGCGGAGGCCAGCATCCAACTGACGATGCCTCCAATAAACCAACTGATGGCAATCTGCAGGATCATCAGCCCGCCAAACACGATCATGGACTGCATGGCGTGAAAACGCACCGACGGCCGCTTGTCGATCATGAAGAACACAATCCCTGTGAGCCATCCGACCAGGTAGCAAAGCAGACCGGCCACGTTTTCCTGCAGTCCGGTTCCGCCATCGGCGGATGACGTGGGCGCCGGCGCTCCTCCGCCGGCAGGTTTGCCGCACTTCGGACAGAACGCCGCCGCTCCCAACTCGGTTCCACAACCCGCACAAAACGCCATGATTGCCTCCTCCTTGGACCTCAAAAGCCCATTATGATCCTGCGCGCGCTTGCCGACCGAGAAATCTTGTCCGTGGGCCTGGAGTGCGGCGCCTTGGCGCCGCATCCACAAGGAACCGGATAGCCGGAATGCCATTCGCCAGCACGGCGACGCCGGCCTCACAACTTCGAGCGGCGGCAAGCCGCCGCACTCCAAGAGCCGCGTGACCAGCCGCTCCGGCCTGTTTCCGGGATGCCGGGGAACAAGCTGCTACAATAGCGCCCTCGTGCTCGATTTCGTCTACGCCCTCCGAGGACTGCGCAAGAACCCTGGGTTCACCGGAGTGGCCGTTCTCACGCTGGCCCTGGGCATTGGGGCCAACACCGCGATCTTCGCGGTGCTCGACCCGCTCCTGCTGCGGAAGCTTCCCGTGGTTCATCCGGACGAACTGGTGCTGCTGGGGTCGGCGGGCAGCCTGGAAACGCTGCATAGCGCCGAGTTGTCCACCTTCAAGACCTATCGCGATCACAATCAGGTGTTCTCCGGCGTGATCGCCTTCGACTCGATTGCCGAGGCCGCATTTCTTCGCGATGGCAGCGCCGTCCCGGTGCGCGGCGCGGTGGTTTCCGGAAACTACTTCACCCTCCTGGGCGTTCGCCCTCACTTAGGAAGGCTACTGGTTACAGATGACGACCGGGGACCGGCGGGAAGTCCGCTGCTGGTGCTCAGCTACGATTGCTGGCAGCGAGAGTTCGCTTCCGATTCTCAGATCGCCGGCAAGACGGTTTCGCTGGACAATCGAACCTACACGATCGTCGGCGTAACGCCTGCGCCGTTTGTTGGCACGGTGATCGGCGAATCACCGGACTTCTACATTCCGCTTTCGCAGAGGAATCCGGGATGGGTAACCATCATGGCGCGACTGAATCCGGGAGTGACGCTGGCCCAGGCGCAAGCAGGCATGGAACCGCTCTTCCGGGAAACGGTGCGACAGTCGCGGGTCCCTCCCGTGGAGATCGAGCAAGCCATGGCGCGCCTGATACTGACGCCTGCGGCACGCGGCGTTGATGAAAGCACCGAGCGCTTCGCCCTTCCGGCGCGGATTCTGGCCGGCGTGGTCGTGTTGGTCTTGCTGATCGCCTGTTCCAACGTGGCCAATCTGCTGCTGGCGCGCGGAATCGCCAGAAGCCGCGAGATCACTGTACGCCTGGCGATGGGCGCGGGCCGCTGGCGCTTGATCCGGCTGTTGCTGATCGAAAGCGCCTTGCTCGCCACCATGGGCGCGGCGGCCGGAGTGGTCGCCGGACGATGGGCCGGCGCGCTGCTCGCTGATGCGCTTTCGACGGAACAGACTCCGGTGGTGCTGGCCGCCAGCGGCGCAAATCGCATGCTGATCTTTACGATAGTCGTGCTCGGCGCCTCGGTTCTCTTGTGCGGACTGGCGCCCGCTCTTGCGGCGACACGCGTCGATCTTGCCGCCGGGCTCAAGATCCAGAACGCCGGTTTGTCGGGGCAGTCCTGGCGATCGCGGCTCTCGAAGGTTCTGGTCGTAACCCAAGTGGCGCTGTCCGCCATGCTCCTGGCCGGCGCCGGATTGCTCTTGCGCAGCCTGGTGAATCTGCAGACTCTCGATACGGGATTCCATCGCCACAGCATCCTGCTGGTCTCCCTGCGGGCCAGCCCGGCCCGGCCGCGCACGCAGGGGCCAGCTTTCTACGCCGAACTGGTCGAACGCGCGAAACACCTGCCCGGCGTGCGCGCCGCCAGCCTGTCGACCAGTACGCCGATGGGCTACAAGCACTATGGCATCAACGTGGCCATCGAGGGAGAGCCGCAGCGGCCCAGCGACCAGTCGCACATCTTCTTCACCTCCGTGATGCCCGGATACTTCGAGACGATGGGCATTCCCTTGCTTGCCGGACGCGACTTCACACCGCATGACGCGTCCGCGTCCGTAGTGATCATCAACCGCGCCATGGCCCGGCAGTACTTCGGCGAGCAGAATCCCATCGGCAAGCGCTTCCGTTTCGTGGAAGGCAATCGCCCGCCGATGGAGATCATCGGAATTGCTGCCGACTCGAAGTACCACGATCTGCGGGAACAGGCTTACCCCTATTGCTACGTCCCCCGGTCAGCGGGATATTCCGGAGGCACCCTGGAAGTACGGGCAACGGGGAATGCCGCAAAACTTGCCGGACCCTTGCGTGAACTGGTCCATTCGCTGGATCGATCCGAGGCGGTCACCAGCATCCGCACGTTGGGCGAGCAGGTGGACGAATCGATCCTCGCTGAGCGCACCATCACCGCGCTGTGCGGGGCCTTCGCCGCGCTGGCGCTGGCCCTGGCGTCGGTCGGCCTCTATGGCACGCTGGCGTCGAGCGTGGCGCGGCGCACCAGCGAGATTGGCGTGCGCATGGCGCTTGGCGCGCGAGCGCCCGATGTCATCCGGATGATCGTAGCCGAAGGATTGGCCCTGGTTTCGGCCGGCATCGCACTGGGAGTCGCCGGCGGGATCGTTCTGACCGGCGCTGCGTCGACGTTGCTGTTCGGCGTCGCGCCCAGTGACCCTTGGACTTACGCTACGGTCACGGCAATCCTGGCGGCGTCGGCCGGCGCGGCTGCGTACATTCCCGCGCGCCGAGCCTCGAAGCTCGACCCGATGATCGCGCTACGCTGCGAATAGCCCGCAGCACGCCAAGGTGGCGGCGAGTTTCCCCTGCGTGTTATGCTCCTCGGACCGTTATGAGCAAACAACCGACGCCGGAACACATTCTGCAAGTCGGCCTGGGATTCTGGGCTTCCAAAACCCTCCTCAGCGCCGTGGAGATGGGACTCTTCACGGAGTTGGCGCACCGTCCCGAGGACCTGGAGACCCTGCAAGGCCGGCTCGGCCTGCATCCGCGGGCGTCGCGCGACTTCCTGGACACGCTGGTGGCTCTGGGCTTCCTCGAACGTCGCGGGGGAACCTACTACAACACGCCGGCCACAGATCTGTTT
>CAYPHP010000080.1:0-10232 GCA_964410045.1 uncultured Acidobacteriota bacterium
GTCCCGATCGACACCGCGGCCAAGCCGGGGATGCTGGCGTCCAGCTTGCGAGCGAACAGACTGATGTTGGCCTGCTCGAGAATGGCTTCACCTGCCCGGTTCAACAGTTGGACCCGCCCTTCCAAGTCCGTGGTCAGCACTCCTGCGATGATCGAGTCCAGCACGTTCTGGTTGAAGGCTTGCAGCGTCTCCAGCTCTCCGCTGGTCTTGGTCAGCTTGGCTCCGGTCTTGCGCATCGAGTCTGCCAGGGTATGCGAAAGATAGGCGACCAGAATGAAGGAGGCCAGGCTGGTGAAGATGGTCACCTGCATCAGGCGCGGATCGGGAATCACTTTCCAGAAAGCCGGTATCTTCTCGTAGTAGGCCAGCTCCAGCGTCGCGCCGTAGAAGATGAAGCTCAAGCTGGCCACGACGTAAGGATGCGGACGGGGCAGGGAAATGCCTGCCACGATCACCACCAGGGGATAGAGGAAGATGAAATAGCTTTCCATGCCCCCGCTCAGATGGACGATCGCCGTCACCATGACGGCGTCAAACAGGATTTGGACCAGGGCCTGCGTGGTGTAGTCGGTCCAGATCCGCAGCAGCAGGGTGTAGAACACCGTGACCGCAAACCACAGCACGCACATCCCGGTGAACCAGTTCACCGGTGTGCCGGAGCTGGTCAGCTTGGTGACCGCGAACTGGATGCTGAAGACGAACACGATCATCAGCATGCGCACGCGGATCAGCCAATACAGCCCGGCCCTTTGGTCTAATGCTTCCATGCTCCCCGTATCATAGCCTTTCGCCCTTGCAATTCCATCTGCACCGTCATACAAAGAGGAGAGCTTGCGAACAACTCCCTGGGAGGTTTGGCCTTGAAAGTTCCCATCTCCGTGACCATCAACGGCGTCAAGCGTGAAGCGCAAGTCGAGCCGCGCCTGCTGTTGGTGCACTTCGTGCGCGACACGCTGGGCTTGACCGGAACACACATCGGGTGCGAGACCAGCATTTGCGGCGCCTGCACGGTGCTGCTGAACGGGCGGGCGGTGAAGTCCTGTACCGTGCTGGCGGTACAAGCCGACGGCGCGACCGTCACCACCGTGGAAGGCCTGGCCAAGGACGGTCAACTCCATCCCGTGCAGCAGGGCTTCTGGGAAGAGCACGGCCTGCAGTGCGGCTACTGCACGCCGGGCATGATCCTCTCAGCTTGCGAATTGCTCGACCACAACCTGGAGCCGAGCCAGGAGGAAATCCGCCGGGCCATCGCCGGCAATCTGTGCCGCTGCACCGGCTACCAGCACATTGTGGCGGCTGTGGAAAACGCGGCAGGCAAGATGCGAACGGCGCGCAAGACCCGGGCTGTCGGAGGTGGACGCACCGCTGCGTCTGCGCCAATCCCCGCAGTGGCGATGGGGGGTAACGAATAATGCCAGCCCCTGCGCCCGCCCGCTCAAAGAACCTGGTCGGTCAAGCCCTCAAGCGCAAGGAAGATCCGCGCCTGGTTTCCGGCATCTCTCATTACACCGACGACTTCAGCCCCGCAGGCGTTTGCCACATGGCCGTGTTGCGCAGCCCCTACGCTCATGCCCGCATCCATCTGATCGACACCGCTGCGGCGCGCCGGCTTCCGGGAGTGCTCAGCGTGATTACCGGCGCGGACATTGCCGGCAAGATCGGACCGATCCCCTGTGCCGCGGATATCCCTGGCCTGAAACGCCCGGTGACCACGGTGCTGGCCACTGACTGCGTGCGCTATTCCGGTCACGCGGTGGCCGTCGTAGTGGCCGAATCGCGTTACATCGCCCGCGACGCGCTAGATCTGATCGAAGTGGATTACGATCCGCTGCCCGCGGTTGTCGATCCGGAGAAGGCTTTGCTTCCTGGAACCACGCGCGTCTACGCGGAGTTCGCCGACAACCTGGCCTTTGAGTACAAGCTGGAAAGCGGCGACGTGGAGGGCGCGTTCAAGAAAGCCCAGCGGGTGATCAAGCAACGGATCGTGAACCAGCGGCTCGTGCCCGTGGCCATGGAGCCGCGCGCCGTGCTGGCTGAATACCTGCCCGGCGAAGGCACGCTGACCCTGCACTCCGCCACGCAGATCCCGCACTTGCTGCGGACCCAGGTGGCGCTGATGGTCGGCCTGCCGGAAACCAAGGTCCGCGTGGTGGCGCCGGAAGTCGGCGGCGGTTTCGGATCGAAGCTCAACGTCTACGGCGAGGAAGCGCTGGCGCCTTACCTGGCCATGCAACTCGGCCGTCCGGTGAAGTGGGCGGAAGGCCGCCGCGAGAACATGCAGGTGACCATCCACGGCCGCGATCAGATCGACGATCTGGAGATTGCCATCCGCAATGACGGAACGATCACCGGCTTGAAGGTGAAAATTGTCGCCGACATCGGCGCCTACCACCAGTTGTTGACGCCGCTGATCCCCACGCTGACCCCGCTGATGGCCCTGGGTTGCTACAAGATCCCCGCGGTGCGCGTGGAACTGACCGGCGTCTTCACCAACAAGATGGCTACCGACGCCTATCGCGGAGCGGGACGTCCTGAAGCCACTTTCTTCATCGAGCGTGCCGCCGATCTGGTGGCCGCCGAACTCGGCAAGGACCCTGTCGAGGTTCGCCTGAAGAATTTTCCAAAACCAAAGGATTTTCCGTTCACCAGCGCGACGGGCGTGGTCTTCGACAGCGGCAACTACCAGGCCAGCCTGAAGAAGGCCATGGGGCTGGCCGGCTACGACAAGCTCCGCAAGAAACAGGCCGAGCAGCGCAAGAAGATGGCCGCCGGGCAGACGCCGGAGAAACTGTTGGGCATCGGCGTTTCCACTTACGTCGAGATCTGCGCGATGGGACCGTCGTCGGCGATGCCCGCGGGCGGCTGGGAAAGCTGCACGGTGCGCGTCGAGCCGACCGGCAAAGTTACGGTGCTCACCGGCGCATCGCCGCACGGGCAGGGTCAGGAGACCACTTTCGCCCAGCTTTGCGGACAGTTGCTGGGCATCTCCGCGGAAGACGTCAACGTGGTCCACGGAGACACCGCATCGGTGCCTTACGGCATCGGGACCTTCGGCAGCCGCGCCACCGCCGTTGGCGGAACGGCGATGTACCGCGCCACCGAAAAGATCAGGCACAAGCTGGCGCAGATCGCCGGACACCTTCTGGGCATCAAGGCCGTCAAGCCGGAAGAAATGGTTTTCTCGGGCGGACGCATCTTCCATCGCAAGCAGCCCAAGAAGTCGTTGGCCTTCGGCGAAGTCGTCGGAGCAGCGTACACGGCCAAGAACCTGCCGCCGGGTGTCGAGCCGGGTCTCGACGCTACGCACTTCTTCGAACCGTCGAACTTCACTTTTCCCTTCGGCGCCCACATCTGCGTGGTGGAGATCGACACGGAAACCGGCGACGTGAGCATCCCCAAGTACGTTGCCGTCGACGATTGCGGCAACATCATCAACCCGCTGCTGGTGCGCGGCCAGGTCCACGGCGGCATCGCCCAGGGCTTGGGTCAGGCGCTGTTCGAGGAGGCGGTCTACGATGAGAACGGCCAGCTCATAACCGGCGAGCTGATGGATTACGCGATCCCCAAGGCGTCCCACCTTCCCGTCTACATCACCGACCACACCTGCACGCCCTCGCCGGTGAATCCGATGGGGGTGAAGGGCGTCGGTGAAGCCGGCACGATCGGCTCGACGCCTGCGGTGGTCAACGCCGTAGTGGATGCGCTGGCGCCGTTCGGCGTGCGCCATCTGGACATGCCGCTGAAGCCGGAAAAGATCTGGCGGGCGATGAGAAGGAAGGCTTCATGATCTCGACATCTTTTGATTACGCCGCTCCCAAGAGCGTGGACGAAGCGATCAAGCTGCTGGCCCAGCACGGCGATAATGCTAAGGTGCTGGCCGGCGGGCACAGCCTGCTGCCGATGATGAAGCTGCGCCTGGCGTCACCGGCGTTTGTCGTCGATATCGGACGGATCTCCGCGTTGCGCGGAATCCGGGAAACGTCCGGCCACGTGGAAATCGGCGCGCTCACCACCCACAACGAAGTGGAAACCTCCGACCTGCTGAAGCGCGTCTGCCCGCTGCTGGCGGCCACCGCCGCGGAGATCGGCGACGTGCAGGTGCGCAACCGCGGAACCATCGGCGGCAGCCTCTCGCACTTCGATCCCGCGGCCGACTATCCGGCGGCGATCCTGGCGCTCGATGCCGAGATCGTAGTGCAGTCGCGGCAGGGCGAACGAACCATCGCCGCCGCCGACTTCTTTACTGACACCTTCCAGACCGCGTTACAGCCCGGCGAATTGCTCACTCGGGTCCGCGTGCCGACGCTGGCATCCGGCGTCGGCTCGGCCTACGCCAAGGTGCATCACCCGGCATCGGGCTACGCCGTGGTCGGCGTCGCCGCGATCCTGACCCTGGACGGGCGGCGTACCATCCACAAGGTCCGCGTGGGGATCACTGGCCTCGGCCCCAAAGCATTCCGCGCCACCGCCGTCGAGCGTGGTCTGGAGGGCAAGCATCCCGAGATCAGCGTGCTGAAATCGGCGGCGCAACACGCCGCAGAAGGCGTTCAACCGCTCAGCGACATCTACGCTTCCGCGGAATACCGCGCCGAACTCGCTCGCGTCCACTGCCGCCGCGCCCTCGAAAAAGCTCTGCAGCGTGCCAAAGGATGAAGATCGAAGGCTCCCACAGTCTGGCCGCGGCGCGACCGCGCGTCTTCGCGCTGCTGCTCGATCCCCAAGTTCTGAAACGGGCAATCCCCGGCTGCGAGGAAATCACGCCGGCCGGCGAGAACGCCTTCCGCATCAGCATGAAGGCCGGCCTGGCCACCATCCGGGGCAAGGTGGACGGCGAAATCCGTATTGAAGAATCGCGCCCACCCGAGCACTATCGCCTGTCCATGAAGGGAAAAGGCATGGGCAGCTTTGTGAACGGCTGGGCCAATCTGGACCTGACCGAAACTGCACAGGGCACCGAAGTCCGCTACGAAGGCGAGGCCAACATCGGAGGCATGATCGCCGCCGTCGGCAACCGCCTGATCGAATTGACGGTCCGCAAGGCTCTGGCCGATTTCTTCGAGCGCATCGCGCAGGAGGCGGCATCGTGAGCGGTCACAGCCAACATATGCGCGACGCAGTCCGTCATCTCCGCCGCGCCGATCCGGTCATGCGCCGGCTGATTGACCGCGTCGGTCCTTGCCGTCTGGAGTTGCGGCGGGGCCGGTTTTTGTCCCTGGCGCGCGCCATCATCTTTCAGCAGATTTCCGGCCGCGCAGCCGCGACCATTTACGGCCGCGTGGAAGCGGCCGTTGCGCCCGATGAGATCACCGCGGAAAGCATCGCCCGGCTGACTCCACAGGAGATGCGCGCGGCGGGTCTCTCGGCGCCCAAGGCGAAATATCTCGCCGGCCTCTCGCGCCTGGTGCTCGACGGCGTGTTGCAACTCGAACCACTCAGCCGTTGGAAGGATCACGAAGTCATCGAACATCTAGTGCAGGCGCCGGGCATCGGCGAATGGACCGCGCAGATGTTCCTGATCTTCTCGCTGGGCCGCCCCGACGTCCTGCCGCTTGACGATCTCGGCGTCCGCGTGGCCATCCGCAATCTTTACGGATTCAAAAGCATTCCCGCCAAGCGCACCTGCGAACGCATCGCCCGCCCCTGGCGTCCGTACGCCACGGTGGCGTCATGGTATTGCTGGCGCAGTCACGAATTGAAGGACTGAATCGATCTCGCGGGTTGCCGTGCTAGCATACGCGGATGGCGGGTTCTGTCTGGGCATTACCTTCAACCGTTGCCGACACTCCGGCTACGCCCCGGCACACCACGCTCGTCCGCGTCACTCATTGGATCATCACACTCTGCTTCTTCGCCCTGCTGGTGAGCGGGATTCAGATTGTCATCTCCCATCCGCGCTTCTACTGGGGAGAAACCGGCAACGTGATGACGCCCGCTCTGTTCGAGCTGCCGATTCCTGCCTCCAGGTCGGCGGTGAAGACGGGCTACAACTTCGTGCTGCCTGATCAGAACGGCTGGAGCCGTTATCTTCATTTTCAGTCCGCCTGGATCGCGGTGTTCACCGGCTTGCTGTACGGAGTCTGGGGCCTGCTGACCGGACACTTCCGTAAGAACCTGATTCCGGCCATGGCGGACCTCTCCGGGCGGGCCCTGGCGAGAGCGGTCGCCAGCCACTTGCGCTTTCGGCCGGCGGCTGCCGGGGAAGCGTCGTCCTACAATGTGCTCCAGCGGCTCACCTACCTGTTCGTGATCTTCGTGCTGTTCCCGCTGATGATCTGGACCGGGCTGGCTATGTCGCCCGCCTTCACCTCAGCGTTTCCCGCCACCGTAACGGTTCTGGGCGGCCAGCAATCCGCGCGGACCATTCATTTCTTGGTGACTGTGGCTCTCGTACTCTTCCTGCTGGTCCACGTGGTCATGGTGTGTCTTGCGGGATTCCGGAGTCGCATGCGAGCCATGATCACGGGCCGAGCCGGCGCCGGTCAGGAGCAACCATGAGCAACTTTTCACGCCGCAAACTGATCTCGGGGGGGCTGGGAATGACGGCGGGGCTGTCCGGTCTGGCCGCGGCGGCCAGGATTGCGGATCGATACGGATTGATCCCGCCCGATTCCGGCGGCATCTATGGCCTCGGTGAGACGCTGACCTACGCTTCCCACCGTCTGCTGACGCGCCACTCGTTGGCCCGTGAGTTTTCGCGTAGCGAGATAACCAAGCCGTTTGCCAACGGCAAGCCTCCCGAAGACGAAGCCTTCAAGCGCCATCAATCTGCGGGATTCGCGGATTGGCGCCTCGCCGTCGACGGGATGGTCGCCCGCCCGGCTTCGTTTTCGCTCGCCGATCTGAGGAAGTATCCCGCTCGCAGCCAGATTACCCATCTGGCCTGTGAAGAGGGCTGGTCGTTTATCGCGGAGTGGACCGGAATGCCCCTTGCGGACCTTCTGAACGTGGTGGGGACTCTTCCGCAGGCGAAGTTCGTCGTCTACTTTTCGCTCGAAAACGGCTGGTGGGACAGCGTCGACATGGCCGACGCCTTGCATCCCCAGACTCTCGTGACCTATGGCATGAATGGCGCTGATCTGCCCGTGGGCCACGGCGGTCCGCTGCGTCTGCGTGTCCCGCGCCAGCTCGGCTACAAGAGCGTCAAGTACATCACCAGATTGACGGTCACCGACAATCTGAAAGGGTTCGGCCAGGGGCTGGGTTCCGCGGCGCCGGAAGCCGGCTATGCCTGGTACGCCGGCATCTGAATGATCCAATCGCTGGCGATCGCCACCGGCGCGGTCGTGGGCCTGATGCTCGTCCTCTGGCTGATTCATCTCTACACTCGGAACGCATCCATCGTCGATCCAGGCTGGGCCGTAGGGCTGGCTCTGTGCGCCATCGTCTATGCGGCGCTGAGTGACGGATACGAACCGCGCCGCTGGATGGTGGCCGCGATGGCCGGCGTTTGGGGTCTGCGGCTGGCTGCGTACTTGTTTTTCACTCGTGTCATGGGCCATCCCGAGGAAGGCCGCTACGTTCACCTTCGCCAGAAGTGGAAGACCAATGTCCCCCTGAAGTTCTTGATCTTCTTTCAGGTGCAAGCCCTGCTGGACGTGATTCTCTCCGTGCCTTTCCTGCTGGCCGCGCGGAATGCCAGTCCACAGATCCATCCGCTCGAATGGCTGGCGCTCGCGGTATGGATTGTGTCAATCACAGGAGAATCGCTGGCCGATGCGCAACTCCATCGGTTCAAGTCCGACCCTGCCAACCAGGGAAAAGTCTGCCAGGCCGGGCTGTGGAACTACTCCCGCCATCCAAACTACTTCTTCGAGTGGCTGATCTGGATCGCCTACGCGCTGCTGGCTCTACCCGCTCCACACGGCTGGATCGCGCTTTACGCCCCGCTGCTGATGCTCTACTTCCTGTTCAAGATCACCGGCATTCCGGCGACCGAAGCCCAGGCGGTGCGGAGTAAGGGGGAGGCCTACCGTGAGTATCAGCGGACGACGAGCGCGTTTGTGCCGTGGTTCAAGAAGATTGATTCATTGAATCAATGAGTCATTGGTTCAATGAGCCGATGTCTTGACTTTGCACCACAAAGTACTTGACACGCCATCCCGCCCCGCGCTATCCTGCCTTCATGCAGCCACTCGAACGCCGGGCCATGGACAACTTGCGGTACATCCGCGAGACCATGGAGCGGGCCTCATCGTTCACCGCCGTCCCCGGATGGGGCGGAGTGGCCATGGGGGTCACCGCTTTGGCGGCCACGTTCATGGCTGCCCAGCAGACCACACGCGACGCGTGGCTTGGCGTGTGGCTGGTGGAAGCGTTGGTCGCCGTGGGTCTGGGCGCATTTGCTATGGAGCGGAAGGCCCGACTGGCGGGCGTCAAACTGCTCTCCGGACCCGGCCGCAAGTTCGCGCTGAGTCTTGCCCCTCCGCTGGTGGCAGGCGCGCTGTTGACCATGGTGTTTTACCGCGCGGGAATGGAAGCTTGGCTGCCAGCCACCTGGCTGTTGATTTATGGAACGGCGGTGACCACCGCCGGGGCCTTCTCCGTGCCGACTGTCCCGGTGATGGGGATGTGCATCATGGCTCTGGGCGCGGTCGCCTTGTTCTGCCCGCCGACCTGGGGAAACTGGTTTATGGCCGCGGGCTTCGGCGGACTGCAGATCGTGTTTGGCGTGCTGATTGCGAGGAAACATGGCGGGTAAAGCCCTCTTGAAGAACGTCGCGGCCGCGCCGCGCAAGAACCTGCTCCGGCTGTGGAAGGTGATTGCCGGAGAAGGCGGCGGAATGCCGGACCTGGACCGCCTGATCCACGAGCGCCTACGCTTGGGGATCGTCAGCGCCTTGGCGGTCAGCGACAAGCTCACTTTCAACGAACTCAAGGATCTCCTGCAAACCACCGACGGCAACCTGAGTGTGCACGCGCGCAAGCTGGAAGAGGCCGAGTACATCACCTGCGCCAAGTACTTTGAAGGCCGGATGCCCAAGACCGAATACCGTCTGACGGCCGCCGGACGCAAAGCCCTGGAACGCTACCTGAACCATATGGAAGCTCTGATTCAAGCGGCCCGCGGGACGGAAACCCGCGGAGAAAACTGAGGGGGGTTCTCTTTTTTTGCCCTTAACCTTTATGATGCAAAGCTCTTCATCCAAACTGCACGTCGCCGTAACTATGGACGGGAACGGGCGCTGGGCCGCCGAGCGGGGCCTGGAGCGCTCCGCCGGACACCGCGCCGGCATCGTCGCGGTCCGCCGCGTTGTGGAGGCGGCCCGCCGCTCGCGCCGGGTCCAGACTCTGACCCTGTTCGCCTTCTCCGCCGACAACTGGGAGCGCCCCCACGAAGAGGTCGGCGAGCTGATGCTTCTGTTTGAGGATTACCTGGTTTCGGAGCTGAGCACCTGCCTGTGCAACGGCGTTCGCCTCTCGGTGATCGGACGCCGCGACCGTTTCGCCGACAGCCTGGTCTCGGCCATCGAAGCCGCCGAACAGGCCACGGCATGCTGTTCCGGAATGCATCTGCGGCTGGCTGTGGATTACTCCAGCCGCGAAGCGATCCGCGCGGGCCAGATCGGTCCCGACGTCGATTTGCTCATCCGCACCGGCGGCGACTTGCGCCTGAGCGACTTCCTGCTCTGGGAATCGGCCTACGCCGAATTGCTCTTCCTGGACAAGAAGTGGCCGGACTTCGACGTCGCCGACTTCGAGGCGGCTCTGGCCGAGTTCGATACCCGCTCGCGGCGTTTTGGAAAAGTCACAACCGCCGAGCATCAGCTCACTCACTGAGGGAGACGTCATGGAAGTCTTCACCCCGGAGTATTCGCACCTGGCGGCTCTGGCCTTCATGGGAATGTGCGGCCTGCCCGTGGCCGGCGTACTGTTGGCGTTCCTCAAGCCCGCGCTGGCCAAGTTCAGCATGGCCTCCGTCGGCACGGCCGGCGCCGGTTACCTGATCGTGCTGTTGGGGCTTTCATTGGCGA
This sequence comes from uncultured Acidobacteriota bacterium, assembly GCA_964410045.1. Taxonomy (GTDB): domain Bacteria; phylum Acidobacteriota; class Terriglobia; order JAJPHL01; family JAJPHL01; genus CAYPHP01. The sequence continues at coordinate 9,972 of CAYPHP010000080.1, forward strand.
GCAAGGACCAGGTACTCGAGCCGGGGCAGATCAAATACTTCTGTGAGCTCGACTGTCACCAGGCCTACTCGGTGCAAGGCGTAACGCGGGAGGCGAACCGCACCGTGGTTGCGGTGCGAGCCTGGTTTGATCCGGACACCACCAGCCCGAACCGCGGAGACTCTCCCCTTACGTTTGACAATCGGAGGGTCGAGCTGATCGACAGCCAGGGCCGCCGTTACGCGCCCTCCCCCGTGGACCTTCGCCGTTCGGTGCGTCCTG
>CAYPHP010000081.1:0-10201 GCA_964410045.1 uncultured Acidobacteriota bacterium
AGCAGGTCGTAATGCGGGGCCACCCGGCCAAACATCTCCCGCACGTAGCCTGCGCCGGTTTCCGTCCCTGAGACCCGGCCGCTCACAAGGCCTGCAACGCTTCCGCCGCCTCCGAAGCGGGTATCCCGGGCACGATCCGGACCCGGCCGATGCGGGTCGGCAGGACGAAGTGCAGCACGCCCGCGCGGGTCTTCTTGTCGGCCAGCATTCGCGAGGTAAGACGCGACTTGGAGACCGGCTTAAGCGAAGGGATGGGTCCATAGCTTTGGATCAGAGCGTGAATCCGCGCCGCATCCTGCGAGCCAAGCATGCCGCGATGCTCAGCCATGCGCGTGGCTACGCGCATCCCCCAGGCCACCGCTTCGCCGTGTAAGAAGTGACGATAGCCGCCCTCGGCCTCTAGGGCGTGACCGGCGGTGTGGCCAAAATTCAGGATTCGCCGCAGCCCGCCTTCCTTCTCGTCGCGCTCCACGACCCGCGCCTTGATCGCCAGGCTATCCGCGATCACGCGGGCCAGCGCCGCCGGCTTGCGGCCCAGGATCGCCGTCAGTTGGTGTTCCAGGAACTCAAACAGCGCCGGGCTGCGGATGATCCCGCACTTGATCACTTCAAAGAGTCCGGCGCGCAGCTCGCGGTCCGGCAAAGTACGCAGTACATTGGTATCCACCAGCACCTGGCGCGGATGGTAGAAGCTGCCGACCAGGTTCTTGCCGGCCCTGAGATTCACTCCCGTCTTACCGCCCACGGAGCTATCCACCATCGCCAGCAGGGTCGTCGGGATCTGCACGTAGGGGACGCCGCGCAGGAATGTCGCCGCCACGAAGCCGGTGATGTCGCCGACCACGCCGCCGCCGAGCGCGACCAGCATCGTGCCCCGGTCGGCGGCGCCGCGGACCAGGCGCTCAGCAATCGATTCCACGGTCGTCAAGCGCTTGAATTGTTCGCCATCGTCAATGGCGATCACCAGCGGATCCCAGCGCCGCAAGCTGCGGTGCACTTGGGCGCCCCAATGCCGCCAGACCGTCTTGTTGGTGATGAGGGCGATGCGGCTGGGCGCGAACGGTGTGAGCTGCCGGTCCAGACGGGCCAGCAGGCCCGGCTGGATCACCACACGGTAGGGAGCGCCGGGAATGCGGACGCGAAGTTCCATGAATCGATCAGCCGACTACTTCCGTTTGGCGATGGCGTCAATCGTGCCCAGAACAATCTTCCCGACGGTTTCCAGGCTCACGGCGCTGAGCTTGTCGGTGGTGTCTTTCTCGGTGTGCCAGTAGGAATTGTCCGGTCCGTAGTTGAGGTCGATCAAATCCACCGCCGGGATTCCGCTGGCCAGAAAGGGCATGTGGTCGTCGTCCATCTCCGTACGAAACGTGCCAAAGGCTTTGGACAATCCCAGCTTAGCGGCCACGTCGCGGACCATGGCGTTCAACCAGCCTGAAGAATTGGTGTCGTACAGCAGGTCCAGATTCTTATCGCCGATCATGTCCAGATTGATGAGCGCGGCGATCTTGGACGCCTCGCCGGATTCGCGGAGGCTACGGGCCAGGTGCTTGCTGCCGTAGAGGGAATCGGCGGCCGTCCATTCACCGGCGTAGGCTTCTTCGCCGTCAAAGAACACCACCCACACCGTAAGGTCTCTCTTCGGACCCGTACCCACGGTGCGGGCCAGTTCCAACAAGAGCCCGGCGGACGCGCCGCCGTCGTTGGCGCCCACAAACTTGATGTTGGACATGCGCTTGGTGTCGTAGTGGCCGGAGACGATCACCACGCGGTCCGATGCGCCCGGAATCTTGACGATGATGTTGTGCATCTGGACCTTGCCCAGCGGCGTCTGGGCGTCGAAGGTCTGGAATTCGGGCTTCAGGTTCCAACTGGCCAGGGCCGCCCGGATGTAGTTGCGCATCTTCAAGTGCGCGGGAGATCCCGACGGGCGCGGACCCAACTGTGTGAGGGCTTCGGTGTGGGCCAGCGCGGCCTTCCCGCTCAGTGGACGCGCGTCAGGCGATGCCGCGCAAGCCGGCAGGCTCAGACTGGCCGCCAGAAGCAAGCTCACTGCTTTCACGACTGGGCCTCCCGCTTTCTCCGCCCACGCCAGACCAACCAGGCCAAGGCGGTGCCCAGCAGGTACAAGCCCAGCATGGGCACGGTAAACAGCACCAAGTTGGTGACGTCAGTAGTCGGAGTGATAAGGGCGGCGATGATGGTGATCACCAGGACCGCATAACGGAAATTGCGCAGCAGGAAGCCGGGGGTCACGATGCCCAGGATCGCCAGGAACAGGATCAGCACGGGCATCTCGAAGACGATCCCCAGGCCCAGAATGATGGTGGTGAACAGATCCAGGTATTCCTTGGCGGTGATGAACGGGGTCATGTGCTCCCCACCCATCTTCAATAGGAACTCCAAGGCGTAGGGAAAAGCGATGAAATACGCGAAGGCCCCGCCGGCCATGAAGAGGCCGGAGCAAAAGAAAATAAACGGAACCGCGTACTTCCTCTCCTTCTGATAGAGGCCTGGGGCGATGAAGGCCCACACCTGATAAAGCACCCAGGGCGAGGCGATGAACAAGCCGGCCACCAACCCGATTTGGAGGTAAACGTTAAAGGCGTCGCCGGGCGCGGTGAAGACCAGCTTGTCCGACAACCCCATCTTGCGCAGGACATCCGCGACTGGCTTAGAGATTCCCGCGAAGATCTCGTCGGAGAAGTACAAGCCGACGGCGCATCCGGCCGCCACTCCGATCAAGGCCCGGATGATGCGATCACGCAGTTCCTGAAGGTGCTCCAGGAACGACATCTTGGCCATGTGATCTTCTTCGTCGTCGCCGTCGTCGTCGGACGTGGAGTCAGGAGGCGGACCATCGTCGCCGGGAGGGGCGGCTTGTTGCAGGACGGGAGGCGGCGCAACCGCCGTCTCCTCGCCGTCGCGGGTCACGGTCAGGGCTTGTTCCGGGGCTCCTTGATCCGCTTCCGGATCAAGTTCGGTGGGATAGCCGTCGCCGTAGATGTCGGCGTCGGAGGAATGAGGTGGGTCGGCGGCTTCCGAAACAGAGGTTCCCGTTTCCGGCTCGGCGGGTGTCGCAGGCTGGTCCTTGGGGTCTTCCATTACCCGCGTGACTCTTGGTCGGCTTTCTTGGACTCAGCCGCCTGAACTTCCTGGTCGAGGTTCTGGATCTCGCGCTCCAGGTTGCCCCGCAATTCCGAGGAAGCCCGGCGGAACTCGGAGAGGCCTTTGCCGATCTGCCGTCCCAGCTCCGGCAGCTTCTTCGGGCCGAAGACCAGCAGGGCCACGACAAAGATGAAAATCATCTCCGTGAAGCCGAGATTTCCCATATGCCTAGGATGATAGCACGCGCCAGAAAGGACGTGCTATACTTTTGGGAGAAGCGGGCTTTTGAAAGCTCGAAGGAGGAGTGTACTCCGATCCATGGCTGGCGAACGGCGGTTGTACCTCAGCGCATGCCTGGTGGTGATGGCCTGCGCGCTTCTGGGCGGATGGTACGGCGGGCCAGGTGGGGCTTCAGCCTCCACCGACACCGACATCGAGAATAGCCTGCGCTTGTTCACCAAGGTCCTGAGTGCCGTGGAGGCGAACTACGCCGACCCCGTCAACGAGGACAAGGCCATCTACAACGGAGCGATTCCGGGGATGCTGCGAACCCTGGATCCGCACTCCAACTTCTTCGATCCCAAGATGTTCTCCCTGCTGCGAGAAGAGCAGCAAGGGCGTTACTACGGCGTGGGGATGCAGATTGGACCGCGCAGCGGCAAGACGATTGTCATGGCGCCGTTCGTCGGATCCCCGGCCTATCGCGCCGGCATCCGGCCGGGCGACGTGATCGCCGAAGTGGATCGCAAGCCCACCGACAACCTCACCACCACGGAAGTGGCGGAAATGCTCAAGGGTCCCAAGGGCACCAAGGTGGTGATTACCATCCACCGCGAGGGGAGTCCCCAGCCCCTGATCTTTGAGATCACCCGTGCGGAGATCCCGCGTCACAGCGTGGAGCAAGCCTTCGAACTGGCGCCGGGAATCGGATACGTCAATGTGGTCAACTTCAACGAGACCACGGGCCGGGAACTGAACGCGGCCCTCCAGAAACTCGATCCCAGCGGTCTGCGCGGGCTGGTTCTGGATCTTCGCTTCAATCCGGGCGGCTTGCTGAACGAAGGCGTGGCTGTGGCCGACATGTTCCTGGAACGCGGCCAGGTGGTGGTCAGCCATCGCGGACGATCCTCTCCGGAGAAGGTTTACAAAGCCAACAACGGCAATCGCGGCGCCAACTATCCGCTGGTGGTGCTGATGAATCGGTACAGCGCCAGCGCTTCGGAGATTGTGGCCGGCGCGATCCAGGACCACGACCGCGGCCTGGTGGTCGGTGAAAACAGTTTCGGCAAGGGCCTGGTCCAGACCGTCTATCCGCTCGGCGAGAACACCGGCCTGGCCCTGACCACGGCCAAGTACTACACCCCCAGCGGGCGCATGATCCAGCGGGATTTCTCCAGCGTCTCGCTGTACGACTACTACAACGACCGGAACCGCAACAACCCGGCTCAGAACAGCCAGGACGTCCGCAACACCGACAGCGGGCGGCTGGTCTACGGCGGCGGGGGGATCGCTCCCGACGTGAAGGTGGAGATTCCCCGGATGCCTCCGTTCCTGATGCTCCTGGAGACCAAGTTCGCCTTCTTCAACTTCGCCAAGTATTATCTGGGCATCCATAGCACCATCACCCGCGAGTTCGAGATGAACGACGCGGTGCTGTCCGACTTCCGCAACTTCCTGGACCGCGAGAAAATCGCCTTCACCGAGGACAATCTGCGGGAGAACCGGGAAGTGCTGGCGCGGCGGGTGAAGCAGGAGCTTTTCATTTCCATCTTCGGCAAGATCGAAGGGGACCGCATTCAAATCCGGAGCGATCCGGTGGTGCAGAAGGGGCTGGAGTTGATGCCCAAGGCCCGCGAGCTGGCGGACAACGCTCGGCGGACAATGGCCCAGCGGATGGGCCGGTAAGAAGGAATCCCTGGAACGGCGTGGTATGAAGGAGTGTACGTGAAAGTCCTCGAACCGCGGTCAGCGCTGTTTGCTCTGCCCCTCATCCTGGTTGGCTCTCTGCTCGGCGGCCAGTATGGTTCCGCCACCCGCAAGGCGTCGTCCTCGGATGCCGACCTGGTCGACAGCGTGCGCATCTTCACCCGCGTGCTCAGCGCGATCGAAGAAAACTACGCCGATCCGGTGGACGTGGACAAGGCCATCTACAACGGGGCCATCCCCGGGATGCTGCGCACCCTGGACCCGCACTCCAATTTCTTTGACCCCAAACTGTACAAGCTGATGCGCGAGGATACCGCCGGCCGCTATTACGGCGTGGGCATGACCGTGCAACAGCGCGCGGGCAGGATCACGGTGATCGAGCCCTTCGTCGGCTCTCCGGCCTTCCGCGCGGGCATTCGCCCCGGCGACATCGTCGACCGGGTGGCCGGCGAGAGCACCGTGAACATGACCACCGCCGATGTAGCCGACCGCCTGAAAGGGCCGCGCGGCACGCCGGTGCAGGTGGTGTTCCTGCGCGAAGGCAAGCCGGAGCCGATCGATCTGACCCTGACCCGGGATGAGATTCCCCGGCACAGCGTGGACCAGGCGTTCGAAGTCCAACCCGGCTACGGCTACATCAAGCTTTCCACATTTAACGAAACCACCAGCCGCGAAATCGGAGAGGCGCTCCGGAAACTGGACGCCCCCGGGCTGCAGGCGGTGATCCTGGACTTGCGCGGGAATCTGGGCGGCCTGTTGAACGAAGGAATCAGCGTCGCCGATATGTTCCTGGAGCGCGGTCAGGTGGTGGTCAGTCACCGTGGGCGGTCTTCACCCGAGCGGGTGTACAAGGTCTCCGGCGGCAATCGCGGGGCCGCTTACCCGCTGGTGGTGTTGATTGACCGCTCCAGCGCCAGCGCTTCGGAGATTGTTGCCGGCGCCATTCAGGACCACGACCGTGGTCTGGTCCTCGGCGAAACCAGCTTCGGCAAGGGCTTGGTTCAGAACGTCTACCCGCTGAGTGAGAACACCGGGCTGGCCTTGACCATCGCCCGCTACTACACGCCCAGCGGCCGTTTGATCCAGCGCGATTTCGCGCGGCTCTCCTTGTACGACTACTACTACACCAGCCAGGAGCGCGAGCGGAACAACGAGTCGCATGCGGGACAGGAAGTGCGCACCACCGACGGCGGGCGTCTGGTCTACGGCGGCGGCGGGATCACTCCCGACGTCAAGTTCCAATCGCCGCGGATGGGAAGGGTCCGCCAGACGCTGGAGTCGCGTTTGGCCTTCTTCAACTTCGCCAAGGCCTATCTGGCGGCACACAACACCGTGCCCCGGGACTTCCAGGTCACCGAGCAAGTGATGACCGAGTTCCGCGCTTTCCTGGACCGCGAGAAGATCGCGATCACCGAGGAAGATCTGCGCGCCGAGCAGGAAGCTGTGGCGCGCCGCATCCAGCGCGAATTGCTGGTCTTCCTTTATGGCCGTCCGGAAGGCGACCGCGTGCAGATCAAGGCCGATCCCCTGGTGCTGAAGGCCATGGAACTCACGCCCAAGGCCAAGGAACTGACCGAGAACGTCCGGCGCGTGATCGCCCAGCGCAGGGCGCAGTAAGGGGTCAAGGTTCGACGACCGAGACGCCCTCCGGTGGCGGGTCAAAGTGTCGTCGGTTGAAGGTCAATAGGGTCGACGAACCAGCTTCCCGGGCGCATTCGGCAATCATCGCATCGTAAGTCCGCCCACCGCCTATTGCATGTCGCGCTAACCTTCGAAGGACTGTCACGTAAGCTGGGCCGGTCAATGCGACAATCCGGCAATCCTTGACGAAGTTGGCCTCGACCAGGGTCCAAGCGTCGACCGGCGACAACCGGTGCGGCGGGGGGAGGCGTGTTAGGACCGCGTATGTTTCCACCAGGGCCGGCGCGGGCACGATCAGCCGCTCGCCGCGATCAAGGCGGGCTTCGATCTCCGAAGCCGCAGCCACATGGTGCTCGTGCCACAGGCAGACGGCCGCAATCATGCAATTCGTGTCGAGCGCGAACGCCGGCATGGTCAACGGTCGCCGCGGTTCGACAACTTCTCCCGCGTCCGCTCGACGGTAGAACTGCGGAGCGTTGTGACCTTGGTCTTGGGTATGGCGACGAGTAAGCGTCCCCGGCGTTCCAGCTTGACCGAGACCGGCTGTGGTTCGATCTCAATCCTTCCGTCGCGCCAGCGGACTTCCAGCGGCGTCCCCGGCTCCAGTCCTGCCTCCTTGCGGATTTCGCTGGGAATGACTAATCGGCCCGCTTGATCCATGGTCGTTGTCATGGCAGAGATTCTACCATAAGATCAACCATACTTTTGGAGGCCAAGAGGTACGCCTGCTTTAACGTGTCGAGCGGGAAGGGCAGGGGCTTTGCAGCCCTGTTGCTGGAATTTGGTGGACCGCGCGGGGATCGAACCCGCGACCTCGGCGTTGCGAACGCCGCGCTCTCCCAGCTGAGCTAGCGGCCCAAATCTCAATAATTATAGCACGCCGGATTGCCTCTGCCGCGGCGCGTTGCCGTGAGCGAACTCCCGCGCGTTGCGGGTCCAGGCCAGGTGCTGCATCAAGCTTTCCGGCGATTCGAACACCCGCTGCCATTCGCGTCCATGCTCGCGGGCGCGTTCCTCGAGACTATTCACCAGCTTGTAGAACTTCTTCAGGCACAGAACGTCGGTCACCCCGCGCAGTATCAGCTTGGGCTGAAACACGACATCGACGGCGTAGCTGTAGTCGCGTGCAGGTTCGGAACATTCCAGAAAGATGCGAACTGCGTCGCCGTCGCGTAGGTAACCGATGAAGCCCACCGCCCGATTGTAACCGCACTCGACCAGCGAGACGCCGCAACTTCCTGCGGATTTCCGTGTATGAAGAAGTGGGAGGTTATTCATGAAGAAGAAGTTGATCTTCCTGGCAATCGTATTGACCACTACGCTGGCTGTAGCGCAGCCGCAACAAGCGGCGCCTGGGCCCGGCGGCCCCGGTCCCGAGCAAAGGTGGCAAGGACCACAAGGTCCCGGACCTGGTTGGGGACAAGGTTGGGGACAAGGACCGATGTGGGGTCCGCAAGGACGTCGCGGCCAGCAGTTCGGCCCCGGACCGCAGGGTTTTGGCCCACGCCGTATGGGACCCGGAATGATGGGACCGCGCATGATGGGACCCGGCCCCGGCATGGGTCAGGGCCGCGGATTCGGCCGCGGTCAGGGCTTTGGTCCGGGACAACGGAGGATGGGTCCGCGCATGCGGCCCGGCTTCGGCGGTCCTGGAGGTTTCGAGCAGTTAGGCCTGACCGAAGACCAGCGCACCAAGATGCGGCAGCAAAGGCTGGAGCATCGCAAGGTGAATGAGAAGTTCGGTTCCGACCTGCGCATCAAGCGCTGGGAACTTCAGGAACTGATGAGCGCGCCGACTCAAGATCGGGTGAAGATCGACGCCAAGTTGAAGGAACTTTCCGACCTGCGTCTGGCTCGCACCAAGGCCGGCCTCGATCAGCGCGACGGTATGTTGAAGCTGCTCACGCCGGAGCAGCGCGAGAAGATGAAGCAGATGGGTCCCGCCGGTGGTCCGCGCGTGGGCGCCCGGCGCCGCGCTCCCGGCCGCGGTGATATGTAGGATTCCTCATGTGGGGCGGGCCACTGTGTTCGCCCCTTCTTCTTTACAACCCATAACAAACCAGCATTTGACACCCCTCCTGAGCGGGCGTATGGTCGTCGCCATAGGCGAGAGTCTGGGACCGTCAGGGCTCTGACATTTCAAGGAGGGGTTATGAAGCGCTTAGTTGTTGCGGCGGTTTTTCTGCTTGGTCTTTCCATCTGGCTTTCCGCGCAAGGAATCCGCGCATCGCTCACTGGACGCGTGTCCGATGAATCCGGCGCGATGATTCCGGGAGCGAAAGTCGTCCTGGTAAATTTGGGAACCAACGACACCCGCACCCTGCAGGCGGATGCCGGAGGCAGCTATGTGTTTCCGCAGCTTCTCCCCGGCGAATACAGCCTGACCGTGGAGATGACCGGATTCAAGAAGGACGTGCGGCGGGGAATCGTCCTGGAAACCGGCCAGGAAGCCCGCATCGACGTGACCCTGAAGGTGGGCAACGTCAACGAGACGGTCGACGTCACCTCCGAGGCTCCGCTGATCCAGTCGGAGAACATGGCTTTGGGCAACGTCGTGGACCAGAAGAAAGTGGTGGAACTGCCGTTGAACGGTCGCGACTATCTGCAATTGGCCCAACTCCAGCCCAACGTGTTTGCGCCGGCGCAGAACTCGACGCTGGGTTTTCGAGGCGGCTTCAATGTGGCCGGCAACAGCGAGATCGCCAACAACTACATCAAGGACGGCATCGACAACAACGACGAAACCACCAACCAGCCGCTGCACCGGCCGATTCTGGACGCGGTCCGCGAGTTTCGCGTGCTCACCGGCACGTACGGCGCGGAATACGGAAGGCAGGCGGGCGGCCAGGTGATCGTCACCACCAGGTCGGGCACCAACGATTACCACGGATCGCTTTGGGAGTTCCATCGCAACTCGCCTCTGGACGCTCGCAACTTCTTCGCCGCTTCGAAGCCTTCGTTCCGGCGGAATCAGTTTGGCGGAGTGATCGGCGGGCCGATCAAGCGCGACAAGACCTTCATCTTCGGGGGCTACGAAGGGCAGCGCCGCGGCCAGCAGGAAGCCGGCTTGGCGACGGTCCCGATCGCCGCGTTCAAGCGCGGGGACTTCAGTTCCTCGACGTCGATTATCCGTGATCCGCTCACCGGCCAGCCGTTCTCCGGCAATCGCATTCCGGAAGCCCGCTGGAGCCGGCAAGGCGCTGGATTGCTGGCGCTCTATCCCGATCCCAGTCTCGCGGGATCGTCTAACAACTTCGCCTCGGCAGGGACGGGCAAGTTCAGCATTGACCAATTCTCCGTCCGCGCCGACCACCGCTTCAGCGACAAGGACAGCGTCTTCGGCGTGTACGAGTTTGCCGACAGCACCGAGTTCTATCCGATCACCAATCCGCTCTGCTCGGCGCGCGACGTGCCCGGCTGGGGCTGCGACGAGTTACAGCGCTCCCAGCACTCCGCGCTGGTGTGGACCCATGTCTTCAGCCCGGCGCTGATCAACGAAGCCCGCGTCGGCTATACCCGCTTCGGC
>CAYPHP010000082.1:0-9960 GCA_964410045.1 uncultured Acidobacteriota bacterium
ATCACGTTGGAAGACGAGTGGATTTTGACTTCCGTCGCCAACGGCCAATTCACTACTCCGCCCGACGATTCGGATGCCTGCGGCATCATGAGCCCGGCCGACGCCGTGGCCCGTTACAAGCAGAAGGTACCCGCGGCGCTGGCCCGGGTCCGCGCTCTGCCGCCCGACAAGCTGACCCAGGTGATTGATCTGCTGGGGATGATCAAGATGCCCGCGGTGAACTTTCTGGCGCTGGCGGTGAAGCATTCGGTCCACCATCGCGGCCAGCTCAGCACCTACCTGCGCCCGATGGGCGGCAAGGTCCCGGGAATCTACGGTCCGTCAGGAGATACGCAGCAGGCATCCGCGTCGGCGTAATCCTCGGTGTTTACCGCCGGTGGCGGGTCTTTGCGCCCGCTTTCCGCTTGACCAGATTCATCAAAAGCCGGAGCACGCATTGACGGAACCAGAATCCGGAAACGCCTTGGCGACGTCCGGCTCAAGAAAAATCACATTCATTCCTGCGCGGTATGCCTGGTGTGCTTCCCTCGTACTCCGCGAGAGAAGTCGTACTCGGGGAGCATGTCGTGTTTCGCTTTGCGGTTAACTTTTGACTCATAGTCGGAGGCGATGCTGACGAAGCCTGCCCCGCTGACCGGGTGCGTCGGGTCGTTTAGCACAGCCCGTTTTGTGTCGCGTTTCTGCGTAATCTGTGAAATCTGCGGTTGCCCCGCCCCTTTCTTGACGTGTACGGCATGACCGTACACACTGGAACCATGCCGATGAAGAAACCGCCACACCCGGGCGATCTCATCCGTACCGAGATCATCGAAGCCCTGGGCTTGACTGTCTCGAAGGCGGCCGAGATTCTCAAAGTCCGCCGTGCGACGCTTTCCGATCTCCTGCATGGGAGAGCGTCGCTGACGCCGGGCATGGCCCTGCGCATTGAGAAGGCCTTCGGTCCGGAAATGGACCACTTGCTTCGTATGCAACTCGCATATGACGTCGCTTAGACTCGGCGGGAGTCGAGAAACTTCGGAGTGAAAGAGTACGTCCGGGCCTGATGCGCAGTCATCCGTGTTCATCTGTGTTCATCCGTGGTTAACGTGGCGCGCTTCAGGCTGTCCCCTTCCCCCCAATGAACAGTTGCCATTCCCTGCCGTTCTGGCTATCATATAGCCAGAATGCGGCACGAGATCGTTCTGGCCCCAGAGGCAGTTGAGGATCTGGCTTCCCTGGACGCCCATTGGCGCGCGATTGTTAAGGATGCCATCGAAGAGCATCTTCGCCATGAACCGGAGAAGGTCAGCAAGTCCCGAATCAAGAGGCTTCGCGGGATTGAACGGCCCGGCTTCAGATTGCGGACCGGCGACATCCGGGTCTTTTACGACGTGAGGGCAGGACGCGTGGAAGTGCTGGGCATAGTACAAAGCACGGGCCGGCGAATGGCTGGCAAGATGGGAGGCACAGAATGAGGAAAGCGGCACTCTCTGAAGTCAAGGACGACCTGTCCCGCTATCTGCGCGCGGCGGAGAAGGAGGAAGTGGTGATCACCCGTCACGGCAAGCCGGCCGGTGTTCTGATCGGCTTCGCGTCAGAGGACGATTGGTTCGACTACAAGCTGGAAAACGACCCGCGCTTTCTCCGGCGTGTGGAATCGGCCCGGCGCAGTCTTGCCGCGGGGAAAGGAATCCGGTTGGAAGATGTCGGACGGTCCAAGCCCACCAAACGCTGATCGCAGACAAGTCACCCCAGCATCCCCTCCAACTTCTCCAGCGCCCCTTCCAACCTCTGCCTTCGCGTCAGCGTCCCGGCAAACAGATCCCCGCGTGACGCCCAGCGCGGCCACACTGTCTTGATATCGAACGCGCGGGGGTCAAGCCCCGGGCGGACTTCGTCCCAACTGAGCGGCGTCGAGACGGTGGCTCCGGGATGCGGACGCAGGCTGTAAGGCGGCGGCACGGTCTTGCCATAGCCGATTTGCATGTAGTCGAGATAGATCCGTTCTTGCGGACGACGGCTCAGCGACCGCTCGTGCGTCATCAAGTGCGGCTGGCGGTGCTCCACCACCCGGCAAATCACTTCGCACAGCCAGCGCGCCTGCTCGTAGCTGTAGACCGGCTCCAGCGGGATGTAGATGTGCAGGCCGTGCGCGCCCGACGTCTTCGGATAACTCTCCAGGCCCAACGCGGTGAACACCTCGCGCATGGCCAGCGCCGTCTCAATCACTGCGTTGTAGTGGGCCTTCTCCCCGGGATCGAGATCGAACAGGATGAAGTCGGGATGCTCCAGATGCGGCAGACTGCTCTGCCACAGGTTCTGATCAATGCATCCGAGATTCGCCAGATACACCAGCGTGGCGCGATCGTTGGAGATGACGAATCGCGTCACGTCGCGCGGACCTTGCCCGGTGGCCACGCTCTCCAGACGGACCCACGAAGGCATGGCTTCCCCGGCGTCCTTCTGAAAGAAGAACGGCTTGTGCATCCCGTCGGGATAGCGCTTCATCACCACCGGCTTGTCTTTCATGTGCGGCAGCAGCAGCGGCGCGGCGCGATAGTAATACTCGATCACGTCCACTTTGCAGTAGCCTTCGTCGGGATAGAAGACCTTGCTCAGGTTCTTGACGAGCATCCGCCGGCCGTCGATTTCCACGGTCTCCTCGCCGGTGCGTTTGGTGAACAGCGGCGCGGGCGCGGATTCGGGGGTAACCGGCGTCGTCCCCTCGATAATGCACTCCTCCGGCAACTTGTCGCCGCGCAGACGGCGGAACACCGGAGCGCGCATGCGGCCTTCGTCGGTCCACTCGCCGAACTCGATTTCGGCCACCAGTTTCTGCTCGGTCCAGTGCGGCGCGCCCATGGTTTCCACTTTTCCAGCGAACGGCGACGGTGTCTTCTTCAGCTTCTGCAGTTCCTTCCACACCGAATCGAGCAGCTTCTGATCGAAGCCGCTGCCGGCAGTCCCGGCGAAACGCAGCTTGCCGTCTTCATACACTCCCAGGATCAGCGACCCGAAATACGTGCGCCCACCTTTCGGAGTGGTCCAGCCGCAGACCACGCAGTCTTGCTGCTGGCGGGTCTTGATCTTGAGCCAGTCGCCTGAGCGCTCCTCGCGATAGACGCTGCCGCGCCGCTTCACCAGGATTCCTTCCAGGCCTTGCTGCACCGCCAACTGAAAAAGCAGCGCGCCTTCGCCGGCCTGGTGGTCGGAGTAGCGGAGGCGCTCGTCGGGACGCGACGGCGGCTGGACCACGGCGCGTAACACTTCCTTGCGCTTCTCGAGCGGCACGTTGCGCAGGTCGTAGCCTTCCAGGTACAGCAGGTCAAACGCGTAATAGACCGCTGGAAAGTCGGCCACCTTGCGCGGATTCGGCAAGCGCAGGTTCATGCGCTGTTGCAAGCGCTCGAAGCTGGAGCGCCCGTTGTCCTCCAGGCACACGATTTCCCCGTCGAGAATCGCGCGCTGCGCCCGGATCTGCTTGGGCAGATCCGCGAGGTCCGGATAGTGCGAGGTCACGTCGCGTTGATTGCGGGAGACCAGCCGGAGATTGCCGCCCTCGAGAAACGCCACGGCGCGGATGCCGTCCCACTTGATCTCTGCCAGCCACTCGGGACCTTCCGGCGCGGTCTCGGCCGCCTCAGAAAGCATGGGACGAATCGACGCCGGCATTTCGGCCTGGCGCGCACCGGGCAGCGTCGAGGGATCGCCGCTGTAGACCGCGCCCATCATCGCCAGCGTGCGCGCGGCCGCGCGTTCCGAAGCGTGCGCTGTCTTTTCCTGCCCCCACTGCCTGGACCGGTCGGCGGCGATCTCCACCAACGTGCGCCCCGTGAGCGCGCTGCGGTCGTGGCGCATCACGTCATAGCTGACGTCGGCGAAGGCGTCTTTCTTCTTCAACATCAGCCATTCGTTGCCTTTGCTGCCCGGACGGTTGCCCTTGATCCGCACGATGGCGAACTCACCGTTCAGCTTCTGCCCATGCAGAAGAAACTTCATGTCGCCGCGCTCCATCATCTCCTTGACGCCGCGCCCGGAAACCGGCTCCCACGTGCCGATGTCCCAGACCATCACCGTTCCCGCGCCGTAGTTCCCTGCGGGAATAATCCCTTCGAAGGTCATGTACTCCATGGGGTGATCTTCCACGTGCATGGCCAGGCGCTTCTGGTTCGGATCGAGCGTCGGACCTTTGGGCACGGCCCAGGACTTCAGCACGCCGTCGATCTCCAGACGGAAATCGAAATGCAGACGCGTGGCGTGATGCATTTGGACGACGAAACGCGGCGCGGGCGGCGCGGACTCCGCTACCGTTCCGGCTGGCTCCGGAGTGTCGCCGAACTTTCGTTTCCGCCGATATTCTTCGAGAGCCATCGATCGCGACGATCCGTAACGGGTGCGGTGGGTATGGTATCCTCATAGAAGTCATCCCCGCAATGAATCCCGGCACACGAGCCAGGCTGGAGTGGTTATTCGAGACCTACAGCCGCGCGCGACGCCGCACACTGCGCATGTTGGTGGGAATAAGCAAAGAGGACCTGGATTGGCAGCCCGCGCCCAGCCTTCCCTCCGCCCGTGACCTGTTGCGAAATCTGGCGCACCGGGAGCATCGGCTGCTTCCGGCGCGTGCCCGCACCGAAGACACAGACCCGCGCCATCAGTTGAGTGCGCTCGGACGGTGTACCGGCCGATTCGTGAGGCGCTTGTTGGATGGGCTGGATGCGCCCAAGTCCGCCAGGATGCTGCGCGACCTGGAAGACTTGACGGGGCGCGAGTTGGCCGTAGCTGGACAGGTGGATCTGTTGCGGCGTCTGCGTGCGGCGCTCTCCGTTCCCACCGCGCGCCCCATCCCGCCCGGACGCGCTGGTCAGGCGGTCCCGGAACGAAAGTCGTTAGCCAGAAAGGCAAATGCGTGACGAACCGTTTTCATTCTTTTTTGATTGTTCTTATTGTGTCCTTGTTTTTCGTTCTCAGCGTTACGGCGCAGCGGCGGATCAGGCCGCGCCTGCCCTTCCCTTCGCGTGAGCAATTGGCCACCGTAGAACCCGCACAAGCGAACGAAGGCCCCATCCCGGTAATCGTGTGGCTGGAAGGACAGCCCCTGGCCGAGTTTCACGAACGGCAACAGCCTGCACTGTTGAAGGATCACCGCCGCTTCCGCATGGGCGACTCTGAAGTTCAAATGCAGCGCGCACGTCTAGCCGATGCACGCGTCCCTGTGGCTCGCCGGCTGAGTGACCTGGGATTCCGACAGGAAGGCGAAGTCGACGTGGTGTTGCATGCCCTGCTCGGTCATCTCGACCGCAGCCAGATCGCCGAGGCTTCCCGCGTTCCCGGTGTCCGCGCAGTCCGGCCCACGCGCACATTCCGTTTGCTGCTCGACGGCGCAGTGCCGCTCATCAACGCCATTCCCGCGTGGTCCCTGCTCAACGGCGATCAGAACGCCGGAAAGGGCATGCGCATCGCGGTGATCGATACCGGAGTGGACATCAACCATCCCATGCTCCAGGATCCCAGCCTGACCGCTCCGGCGGGATTTCCAAGAGGCGACGCGCAACTGACCAACGGCAAAGTGATCGTGGCCCGCAATTACCTCAGCCTGCTGGGCGAGCCTCGCGATCTGCCGAGCGCCATGGATCGCGACGGTCACGGCACGTTTGTATCGGCATGCGCCGCCGGCCGGCGCGTAGTGGCTCCCAAGGCGACCGTGGTAGGAGTCGCTCCCGCCGCGCAGATTGGGAATTATCGGGTTTTCTCCAGCCCGCTGTTCTCCGGAACGTTCGGCCCTATCACCAATGAGGCAGCCATCGTGGCCGCGATCAACGATGCGGTCCAGGACGGCATGAACGTGATCAACCTGAGTATCGGCGGATTGCCGTTTGACGTTCCGGAGGCGGAGCCATCAGGACAAGCGGTGAGCAACGCCACCAAGGCCGGGGTCCTGGTGGTGGCCGCAGCGGGCAACGATGGTCCCGATCCAGTGACGGTTTCCTCGCCCGCCAACTCGCCTCACGTGCTGGCCGTTGGCTCTTCGAATAATTCGCGCATTTTCGCGCAGGCGTTGCGCGTTACCGGTCCGGGCACCGTGCCTTCCTCGTTGTCGCGCATCGCGGCCGTCGCGGGCGACGGTCCAAAGATCACGCAGAAGCTTTCGCTTCCCGTGTGGGTGGTCCGGTCCGATCCGTGCAGCACGCTGAATCCGGCGGTCGAGAGAGTACAGGACGCAGTTGCCGTGATCCCGCAGAGCTTGTTCTGCTCCGATCGCACCATGATCCTGCGGGCCACCACTGCCGGCGCCAAGGCCGTGTTGTTCTACGACGAAACCAATTTCGGCGATCCCTTCGGACCGATCGGCGTCTCCACCACCACCATCCCGTCGTTCTCCCTCGGCCGGGCGGACGGGCAGGCATTGGCGGCATTCTTCCAATCTTCGTCGCCGGAGCAGCCGCGCGCGGAGATCGAAGTGGAAATCACCGCGGTACCCGTGCAGCCGGACCGCATGTCCGAATTCAGTTCCGTGGGTCCGGACCTGGCCAATCAATTGAAGCCGGACCTGACCGCGCCGGGCACCAGCATCTACTCGGCGGTCCAGGTGAACGACTTCCTCGGCGACATGTACGATCCGTCGCAGTATTTCGTGGCTGACGGAACCAGTTTTTCTTCGCCACTGACGGCGGGAGCCGCGGCGCTGGTCCGGCAGCTTCGTCCCACGTGGACGCCGGCGCAGGCCAAATCGGCTTTGGTGAATTCCGCCGCCGACGTGGTCCGCCAAGGCGCCCAGCAGGCTCCTCTACTGGCCGCCGGAAACGGACGGCTCGACGTAGCCGCGGCGATGCGCGCCACCGCGGTCTTCGAGCCCACCACATTGTCGTTTGGCGCCACTGTGCTGACCGGTCCCGTAACGCTGACCTCGTCGTTCTCGGTGACCAATCTCGCCGAGACGCCGGAAACATTCGCTATCGAGTTGGTCCCGCGGACCACGCTTTCGAACGGCAGCGTCACTCTATCCAAGAGCTCGGTGACGTTGGGTCCGCGCGAGTCCACTTCGGTCCAGCTCACGTTCAGCGCCAGCGGCTCAGTGCGCGGACATGCTCCCGTGGACGGCCGGGTCCGCGTGACCGCCGCTGGAAGCGGACGGATCTACGCGCTTCCCTATTGGGGCGAAGTGGAAGACGCCAGTTCCCTGGTCGACGTATTTCGCATCCGCGGACAAGGACAGTCGGGCGTGGCCGGACAGACGCTGGCGCAAGACCTGGTGGCCGTTGTGGTGGATGACGACGGTCCCATCGGCAAGGGCGTCGCCGGAGTTCCCGTGAAATTCACGGTGACCAAGGGCGGCGGCCGGGTCAGCGTCACCGACGCGGTGACGGATTTCGTGGGCTACGCTTCCACCAAGTGGACGCTCGGCGATGCGGCCGGCGAACAGCAGGTGACCGTGGCGGCGGTGAATGTGAACAAGATCTTCTACGCTACCGCGCGGGCCAATCCTGCGTTTCCGGCTGCTGGCGTGGTTCACGCCGCCACCTTCAGCACGACGCTGGCGCCGGGCGGCATGGTCTCCCTGTTCGGAACGCGTGTGGCCTCGGCGACTGCCAGCGCGACCTCTCTGCCTCTTGCCGGACTCCTGGCGGGCGCGCAAGTCTTGGTGAATGGCACCCCAGCGCCGCTGTTTTTCGCTTCGGCCGGCCAGATTAATTTCCAGATGCCCTTCGAACTGCAAGGCCAGACCAGCGCGGAGCTGAAAGTTTCCGTGCTGGGGATCAGCACCCCGCCGGTGACGATTCCGCTCGTTGCGGCAGCGCCGGGACTGTTCACGGTCTCCCAGGACGGCAAAGGCTTTGTAGTCGCGCTTCACGGAACCGACAACACTCCGGTGACTGCGCTGAATCCCGCCCGCGCCGGTGAAACGATCGTGGTCTACGGAACCGGATTAGGCCGGGTAACGCCGGCGGTGGCTAGCGGCGCGGCCTCCCCATTGAATCCAGCGGCAACCACTCAGACTCAGGCCACGGCCATCATCGGGACCAACACGGCACGGGTCGTCTTCTCCGGCCTGGCGCCGGGATTCGTCGGGCTTTACCAGATCAACATCGAGATTCCCGCCGCCACGCCGGCGGCGGACGTGCCGCTGGTGGTCAGCATCGGCGATGTTAGAAGCAATCTGGTCGCGCTTCCGGTGCGCTAATGAAATGCCTTTGGATCGCTGTGCTGCTAACCCTGAGTGCGTGGGCCCAGCCTGCACAGCATCCTGACGCCCAGCCAGCTCCGCCCTACCGCATCGCCGGCAACCTTTGGTATGTGGGCACCAACGACATCACTTCCTACCTGGTGACCACGCCCGCCGGGCACATCGTGATCAACGCGGGCTATGAAGAAACCGCGGCGCTGATCCGTGACAGCATCGAGAAGCTCGGATTCCAGGCGCGCGACGTGAAGATCCTGCTGAACAGCCAGGGTCACTTCGACCATGTCGCTGGTACCGCGGCTCTGCAGAAGTTGACCGGCGCCAAGGTCTACTCCAGTGCCGCCGACGCCGTGGTGCTGGAGAGTGGAGGCGCGAAGGACTTCCGCTGGGGGAAGGAGTTCACTTACCCCGCGGTGAAAGTTGCGGGCAAGCTGGCTGACGGCGGCAAGGTCTCGCTCGGCGGAGTGACCCTGACGGCGCACGTGACCGGCGGACATTCTGTCGGCTGCACCACCTGGACCATGGAGGTGGAGGAAGATGGCCGGCGATACCTCGTGGTGATTGTCGGCGGGACTACGGTCAATCCCGGCGTCAGTCTGGTGAACAACGCCGCGTACCCGGCGGTGGCCCAGGATTTCGAGCGGACGTTCCAGGTGTTGAAGTCACTGCAGTGCGACATATTCCTGGGGGCGCACGGCGAGTATTACGGTATGGCCCAGAAGTACGAGCGCATGAAACGCGGCGAAAAGCCCAACCCATTCATCGATCCCAAAGGGTACGCCGAGCACGTCGACCGCGCGGAGAGGCGTTTCTTAGATCAACTCGCTCGAGAGCGCGCCGCGCGTTAGAAACATTCTCCCAGGCCACCGAGACACAGAGGCACAGAGACGGACAACCCGTGGCTTGGCTTCCCCCTCCGGCTCGGTGTTCTCCGTACCTCGGTGGCTGAAACGCTCGCTACAGCTCGTGCATGAAGATGAAGTAGCTGGACGACCACAGGTTGGTGGGGATCAGTCCGTGCAAGGTCGGCGTGAGGATCAATTTGAACACTTCGTCTTCGCCGGAAGCGCCGGCCAGTTCGGTCCACCTGATCCCTTCGCCGCCGGGCTGGACGAAGGCCAGGTAGCGCAGGATCTCGTAGAGGATCTTGCCGGCTGGGGCCGATTCGGTGCGCAGGTCGTCGGCGACAAACTGGATTTGCGCGTTGATCTCTTCGAAGTGCCAGGCCAGCGCCGCGCAAAGGTCCACAGCTTTTTCAAAACGCTCCAGTCCCTTGGGGCTGCGATCCTCCAGCGACCGGTCGAAGATCAACTGGACGCGCCGCTCGTCTTCGCGGGTAAACTCGCGGACCTTGAGCTGCGCAGTGTGCGCCGACGCCTTCCAGTCCACGTGGCGAGCGCTGTCGGTGGTTTGGTAGTCGCGGATGCTGTAGAGGTCGTGGCCCCGGCCGCGGTAGTAGCTTTCGAGTTCCCCGCTGATCAGCGGCAGCACCTCGTAGAATTCCTCGGTCGGCTGCACTGAAGGGTAGACCACCATCTCGCGGGCCGCGGGGATCCGGCGGACCTTTTCCAGGAACCCGAACGGGAAGCGCGAGGACAAGGCGATGCGCTCGTCGCGGTAAGCGCCGCGCTTGGGAAAGGTCAGTTCCATGGTCTGCGACCCCTCCTGGCCCGCGCGCACGTAAGGAAAGTAGACTCCCGTCTCGGCCAGGGGGAATCCAGGCAATACGGAAGCCGGTTGCTGTTCTTCCTTCTTGCGCTTCTTTTCCTTCTTTGCCTTCTTTTCCCGCTCCGCTTCCG
>CAYPHP010000083.1:0-5858 GCA_964410045.1 uncultured Acidobacteriota bacterium
CCAAGTCGACCACCACAGCGTTCGGGACTTCTATCAACGGGCGGCGCTGACCATCAACCCAGTGCGCAACATCCGCGGCTCCAGCGTCAAATTGTTGGAGTCACTGGCTGCCGGCCGGGTGTGCGTCTCGACGGTCGAGGGCGCGCGCGGTTTTATGGAGGCTGGCTTTCCCTCCTTGGTGCTCGCCGAACGCATCGAGGATTTTGCGGATCCCGTGACTCGATTCTTGCTACAGGAAGCCGACCGTATCCAGTTGGAGGACGCTTCGCGGAGCGCCTTGGCCGCATACGATTGGAGCGTCAGCGGCGAGCGCTTGATCCAGTTGGTGGAAAGCGCCGCCAAATGACTTCCTACGATTTGCGGGCCCGGTTCTACGACATCGACATGGGCGCCAACAACTCCGGGGCCGACATCGGCTTCTACACCGCGCAGGCCCGGCGCGCCACTGGGCCCGTCTTAGAACTGGGTTGCGGGACCGGTCGCATCACTTTGCCATTAGTCCAGGCCGGCTGCCAGGTTGTGGGCCTCGACTCATCCAGCGCCATGCTCGATCATTTGCGCGGGAAAGCACGACGCGTCCTGACGAAGGAAGAGATCTCGCGCCTTCATCTGGTTCAGGCCGACATGCGAGCGCTTCGCTTCGCACGGCGCTTCGCATTGGTGTTGTGTCCCTTCGCGGCCTTTAACTATCTGACCGAGCCCGACGATCAGACCGCGTGCCTGGAGTGCGTCCGGGCTAACCTCGATCCCGGCGCCGGTTTGTTCCTGGTGGACAATTTCGTCCCCCACTATGACCTCCTGTGCCGGCCGGACGCAGAACTCATTTTCGACTATCGCCGTTCGCTCGGCGATGGGCGTTTTCTCGAACGCCACAAGTCCATCGTCAAAGACCGTGTGGCTCAGGTGAACGAGGTCACCCGCAAGTACCGTGTGGTTGCTGAGGACGGCACCGAACTGGAATCCCTGACCACCGTCGACCGCGTCCGCTACTGCTTCCGCTACGAAATGGAACACCTGCTGGAACGGCATGGGTTCCGCGTGGAGGCGGTCTTCGGAGACTACCAAGGAGATCCTTACCGTTACGAAGCCCAGATGATGGTGTTCGCCGCGCGGGTGCGCGGTGCATGAATTGCTGAGATGATCAGTCCATATCCATAGCTGCGCGCAGTCCGTCCTCCACTTCCGACATCCGAACTCGCGTCAGCGCTCCGATTCTCTTCAGCAGTTTGGCGCGGTCGAGCGTGGTTACTTGGTGGCACACGGCTATGCTCGCTTTTGAGAGACCGCCGGTCCCGGCAGGCAACTCCACGGCAGTGGGACCACGCCGGCCTTGAGCCTGAGACGTCGAGAGCGGGACCACGATGATGGACCTCCAGCCGGGCGCTTGGTTAAACCCGTCATGCGAAACCACGACGACAGGGCGACGCCCAGTCTGCTCCGATCCGGAGCGAGGGTCCAAACTCGCCCAGTAGATCTCCCCTCGGATCACGGCTTCTCCTGAGTTTCCCTGAGCAGCATCTCGACGGCGGCTTGCTCCAATGCGGGATTGAGATCCAACTCAGTTCCGGCGAATCTCTCCGCATACGCCGCAATCGCGCGGTGCCGCGCGGTCTTGCGTCGGGCCCTCAGCCAAAGACCAATGGCCTCGCGCGCCATCGCCGTTGCCGGCCGGCGGGTCCGTTTGGCTTCGGCGCTGAGTTCCTCGTAGGTCCGATCGGGAAGGGGAAGGTGAAAGTTCTTCATGGCCACAATTATGCCATAAGTGTATGGCAAGTCGCAGGCAGTCTCCGCCGGCCTTTGCGGTATGCTTCCCTTCGCGGGATGCACGACGTCGCCATACTCGGCGGAGGACCGGCCGGCGCCACGGCGGCGCGGTTGCTGGCCCTGTGGGGCTATCGGGCTATCCTCTACCACAAGCCTGGAGACGTCCGCCGCAGTCTGGCGGAGACTCTGCCTCCCAGCCTGCACCGGCATTTCCGGCTTCTAGGCATCGACCGCGAAGTGGCGGCCGCGAGCTTCTTCGCCACCACTGGTAATACCTCCTGGTGGGGCACCCCACGGCGGCGCGAGCAGACCTATCCGGAATCCGGCTACCAGGTGCTGCGCGCGGATTTCGACGCCCTGCTGCTGAAGCTGGCCAGTGACGCAGGGGTCGACGTACGCCATGAAGCCGCGCCCCGCGAGCGAAATCGCATTGCGGCGCGTTACGTGCTCGACGCCACAGGCCGCGCCGGCGTGATTGCCCGGCAGCGTTGGCGCATCCGCCAGCCGAACCTGTGCACTGTGGCCCTGTGCGGCGTCTGGCAAAGCGCGCACGGCTGGCCGGGCATAGACCCTTCCCATACGCTGGTCGAAAGCTACCGGAACGGCTGGGCCTGGTCCGTGCCGCTCTCCCCGGCGTTGCGCTACGTCACCT
Source organism: uncultured Acidobacteriota bacterium (assembly GCA_964410045.1). GTDB lineage: Bacteria > Acidobacteriota > Terriglobia > JAJPHL01 > JAJPHL01 > CAYPHP01. The sequence goes on from CAYPHP010000083.1 coordinate 2,417, forward strand.
TCATGGTGGATCCCAGGGATCACGGATCGTATGCCGAGGAACTCCAGAAGACACTCGCCTTCCGCAAGATCTTTGCGCGCGGCGAGTTGCGAGGACGCACCTGGGGATATGACGCCTCACTGTACACGGCCAAGCGGTTTTCCGGCGCGCGGGTGTTGCTGGTCGGCGACGCGGGATCGTTCGTCGATCCGCTCTCTTCTTTCGGCGTGAAGAAGGCGCTGACTTCCGCATGGCTGGCTGCGGTGGTGGTGAACACCTGCTTGAAGCGGCCGGAGATGGCGCCCGCGGCGCTCGAATACTTCGACCAATGCGAACGCCAGGTCTACGCTGACCATCTGCGGATGGCCGCCGGATTCTATCGCCAAGCGGCCAAGCGTCACCCGCACGCGTTCTGGACGCGGCGCGCCCGGCTCGCCCCGGATGAACAGCCGCTACGCGCCGCTCTTCGAAGGTTGCAGCGCAACAAAGTCCTCGACCTTCACCCCGCCGAGGGCGTCCGCCGTGAGATGCTGCCCGGCATCTCCGGCCGCGAGGTCGTGATGCGGGAATCCCTGATTCTCCCCGGTCTGCCCCAGGGTCTGGAGTACGCTCAAGGTGTAAGCCTGCCCATACTTGTCGAGTTGGTTTCGTCCTGCCGGTCGGTGCCCGCACTGTACGACGCCTACAATCGCCGTTTCGAGCCGGTCTCGATGCCGGCCCTGCTGAGCGCGCTGGCGCTGTTGGTTTCTGCAGGCGTCTTGCGTTAGCGTCCTTCGTCCGCCCCAACTCGCGCACAACGGAACGCGACGGCGGCTTGATTCAACCGTTTTGAGGACGCCACCGCGTCCTGTGTGCTTGTGGTAAAGTGACTGCCATGTTTCTGAGGGTTCTGCTGGCACTGGGGATGTCCTGTGCGCTCGCGGCGCAAGCGCCCGCGCCCGCCGCAAAGGAAAAAGAGAAGTCCGAGAAAGAGAAGGAAGAGATCGAACAAGGCATTCCGATCACCAGCCAAGCGGTGAAAGATGCCTGCGGCGCTTGTCATAAGAGCGACGAAAAGGGCCGCATGACCCGGATCTCTTATCGCCGCACCACGCCGGAAGGATGGCAGGAAACCATCAAGCGCATGGTAGTGCTGAACGGCGTTCAGCTCCAGCCGGAGAAAGCGCGCGAGATCGTTCGTTACCTGGCGGACAACCTGGGATTGGCTCCGGAGGAAGCGCTGCCCGCGGCGTTCGAGGTCGAACGGCGGATGATTGACTACAAGTACAGCGACCGCGACACCGATACGACCTGCAACCGGTGTCACTCGGTGGGCCGCGTGATTGCCCAGAGGCGCACCAAGGGCGAGTGGGACCTGTTGGTCGCCATGCATCGCGGCTACTACCCGCTGAGCGATTTTCAAGCCTTCCGCCGCGGCGGACCCCCGCGCACCGAGCCAGGCCCCGATGGCCGCCCGCCAGACAATCGCCATCCCATGGACAAGGCCCTGGCGCATTTGAGCGGCGCGTTTCCGCTGAAGACTCCGGAATGGTCGGCGTGGTCCGCCAACGTGCGGCCGCCGCACCTGGAAGGGCGATGGGCAGTTTCCGGCTATGAACTGGGCAAGGGCCCACTGTACGGAGAGATGCGGATCCTCCCGAATCCTTCGTCTCCGGACAACGAATACATCACCGAGACCCGGTATACCTACGCACGGACCGGTTCGATCGTGAAGCGTCAAGGAAAGGTGATCATCTACACCGGATTCCAATGGCGCGGCCGTTCCAACCCCGGCGCACAGGACGAACTGCGTGAGGTGATGTTCGTGGATCGCGGGCGGCGCAGCATTTCTGGGCGCTGGTTCAACGGCGCCTATGACGAATTGGGCATCGAGGTGAAGCTGCAGCGAATCGGCGGCGATCCCATCGTCTTAGGTCTCGACCGCATCGCCCTCAAGACCGGTTCGAGTGGCATGGAGTTGCAGGTCTTTGGAGCCAACTTTCCGGCCGGCGTTGGACCGTCTTCCGTGGATCTTGGACCCGGCATCAAAGTCGTCGAAGTGGTCAGCGCCGCAGCGGACTTGGTGAAGGTCCGCGTGGACGTGAGCCAGGATGCGCCGATGGGCGCCCGCGATGTGTTCGTCGCCGGGACTTCGCGCGAAAACGCCGCCGTCGTCTACAACAAGGTGGACTACTTGAAGGTTCGCCCGCAGGCCGGGATGGCCCGCGTGGGCGGCGTGGTCTTCCCCAAGCAATTCCAGCAATTCGAAGCCGCCGCATATTCGAACGGCCATGACGGCAAGCCCGACACCAAGGACGACCTCGACCTCGGCGCCGTCAACGTCACCTGGAGCATGGAGGAGTTCACTGCGGTCTTCGGCGACGACGACATCCAGTTCGTCGGTACGCTGGACGCCAACGGCTTCTTCACTCCCAACATCGACGGTCCCAACCCGAAGCGCAAACACAGCACCAATAACTACGGCGACGTTTGGGTGGTGGCCACGTACACGCCTCCTGCGGGCAGCAGCAAGGACGAGAAAGATCTGAAACCGTTGCGCGCGCGCGCCCACTTGCTGGTGACCGTTCCGCTGTACATGCGATTCGAGCAGCGCGAGGTGGCTCCTTGACGCAATTCGCTCTTGGTGAATTTCATCCTTTCGAGGCTGCCGGGCAGCGGTTCGTCTACCTGACGCCGAGCGCTGCGGTCTTTGGCCTGGACGACGATGCCGCCAAAGTGCTGGACGCCTTGCGCGATGGACCCAAGTCCGTCGAGCAACTGGCCGCCGATTCGGAAACCATCACCGAATTGATTCGAGTGCGGGCCATCGGTGAAGCCGGCGCTCTGCCCAAGCCTGCACCGCGCTCAAATCCGGCGCCGGATTTTCCGCTCTCGACGCTGGTGCTGAACGTCACCAACCAGTGCAACCTGAGCTGTACTTACTGCTACGAGTACGGCGAAGACAAGATCGTCGACACTGAGAACGGCCGCCAGCCTAAGTTCATGAACGAGCAGACCGCTCGCCAGAGCGTGGATTTGCTGCTGCGCGAGTCGGGCATGAACCCCAACCCGCACATTACGTTCTTCGGCGGTGAGACGTTGCTGAATTTCCCGGTGCTCAAATCAACCATCGCCTACGCCCGCCAGCGCGCCGCGGAAGCCGGTAAGACAATTGACTTCAGCCTGACCACCAACGGCACTCTGCTGAAGCCCGAGATCATCGAGTACCTGGCGGAAAACCGCGTGGGGGTGACCATCTCGATTGACGGCCCGCGGGAGATGCAGAATCAGTTCCGGGTCTTTAAGAACGGCAATGGCAGTTACGACGTGGCCATGCCTAAGATCAGGGAGTTGCTGAAGCGGCACACGTCGCGCCCGATCGGTGCGCGGGTCACCCTGACGTCGCAGACCCTGGACATCCGCCGCATCTTCCATCACCTTCGTGAGGAAATTGGATTCTGGGAAGTGGGCTTCGCACCGGTGA
>CAYPHP010000083.1:5868-9947 GCA_964410045.1 uncultured Acidobacteriota bacterium
GGCGCCGGGCCGGGATTACACCATCAACGGGACGGGCTTCGATCACATGCTCGAGCAGTTCCGCTCCCTGGCCGCGGAGTTCCTGGAATACGCTCTGGAGAATCGCCACCACGGCTTTTCCAACGTCAAAGACACCATCGAGGAGATCCACAAGGGCTACAACAAGAGCCATCCGTGCGGCGCGGGCTTCGGGCTGATGGGCGTGGCTACCGGCGGCGACGTCGGGCTTTGTCATCGCTTCGCCGGATCCGAAGAGCACAAGATCGGCAACGTGAGCACGGGCATCGACAAATTCGTCCAGATCGGGTTTCTCGAGAAACATCACGTCGAGGAAAAGACCGATTGCATGCGCTGCTGGGCGCGTCCGCTGTGCGCCGGAGGCTGCTACCACGAAGCCCACATCCGCTACGGCGATACGTCCCACGCCAACTTGCACTACTGCGAGTGGATCCGGGGATGGACCGACACGTGTTTGAAGATCTATGGTGAGCTGGCCGTGAGGAACCCCAAATACCTGTCCGCAGATTTCACAGATTACGCAGAAGAGAAACAATATGAAACATCTCAAGTCTATTAACCAAAAAGCCCGCCGGATTGAAGAGCAGCCCGAAGTCGTGGCGCTGCAAGGTCCGCCGCAGCAGCCGTCGGGACCTCATATCCCGCTGGGATGCTCGTTCGTCTTCGCACCCGGATGGGAAGCCGACTCCAACGGCAGCACCCACGGTTTGTGCCAACCGGTGGAGCGCGACCTGTTCGACTGCCACACCGGATGCTTTTGGCCGGCACAGGTGCCCGATCAGCTCAATTACGCGCAGGACTGGACCAAGAAGTGCGCCGCCGCGGCTAAAGATTGGCGCAAGCTGGACCTCGTCTTCCCATGAAAATCGCTCTCTTCGCTCTCGCGTTGTTGGCGCTGCCGGTATTCTCCGCGGACACTCCGGTGACCGCTGGGCGCGGCACTCTCTATATCGGCGTCCGGCCGAACAAGATCCTGATCATCGACGAGGCCACCGAAAAGGTAACCGGCAGCATCGAACTCAAGACCGGAATCCCCATCGGCCTGACGCTCTCCAAGAACAAGAAGCACTTCTACGTCGCCAACACCGATATGGAGACGATTGAGGTGGCGGACATCGCCACGCGCAAGAGCATCGATAGCTTCAAGATCGGTGACGGCGACAAGCGTGTGCGTCTCCGCGGATGGGAAGTGGATCCGCTGGAACGGTTCATGGTGGTGAACACCAAGACCGCCACCAAAAAGGAAGACCGCTGGGAGATCGGGCCGCCCACGCTGCAGCAGTACGACCTCAAGGAACACAAGATCATGCGCACCATCCCTTGGCCCAAGGGAGAGGAGCGCGAAGGCGTGGGTCTGACGTTTTCGCCGGACGGCAAGTACATGTACATGTTCGGCGACGACATCCTGATCTTCGAGACCACGGACTTCAAGGAAGTGGACAAGTGGGAGCTGTCGCGTCCCCTGGAGGACGGCTTCGGGCGCATCAACTTCGGCGGGCTCGACGACAGCTACGAGGAGCCGGGCTTCTATACCGGCATCTTCAACGTCACCGACGCGGTGCAAAACCGGCGGATCATGGGCATCGCCCGCGTTAACCTGGTCAAGAAGAGCGTGGAGTTCTATGCGCTGGGTCCGTCCACGGGCTTGAGTTTCTCGCTCTCCCCCGACCGCAAGTGGGGTTACGGACTGCATCAGGAAGTCGGCCGTTACGAGTTCTGGACCTTCGACCTGGACAAGCGCCAGCTTGCCAGCAAGCGCGAGTTCCCCGGCCGGCCGCGTATGAGCCTGAAGACAAGTTCCAACGGCAAGGTCGTGTACATCTACGGCGCCGGCAACACCATTGATCTGCACGAAGCCTCGACGTTCAAGTATCTGCGCACCATCACGCTCGACGCCGACACCACCACGGGCATGTATGTGATGCCCTAGAATTGCGGATTGCGGAATGCGGATTGCGGAATACATCCGGCCGTACATCGGACGCCTCTCCTTCGTTCTCGCGACCAGCCTAATCGGTACGGCCCTCTCGCTGTTCATTCCTTATCTTTCGAAGGACCTAGTGGATCGCGCACTGCTGGGGCGTGATCCGCGCAGCTTGCTCACCATCACCGGGCTGTTCGTGGCCATCACAGCCGTCAGCTTTGTGTTGAACACGGCCAGCGGCCTTGCCTATACGCGAGTGTCGGCTGAGATCCTGTTCGACATGCGTCTGGCCCTTTATCGCCACTTGCAGCGGCTCTCGCCGCGCTTCTATGCGCGGACACGACTCGGTGAGATCATCAGCCGCATCAACGGCGATATCGGCGAAATCCAGCGCGTGGCCGCCGAAACCGCGCTCGCTTGGGTGGGCAATGTACTTTTTCTGGTGGGTACGGCGGCCATCATGCTGTGGCTGGATGTGCGGCTGTTCCTGGTAAGCATGGCTCTGTTGCCGCTCTCCATTTGGGCACTGACGTACTATCGAACGCGCCTCGAGGGTCGAGTGGCGGCACTGCGTCAGGCGGGCGCGGACATCGGCAGCTTCCTCATCGAAACTTTACAGGGCGTGAAACTGATCGCAGCGTCCAACGCCCAGGAACGCGAGGTTGCGCGATTTCGGGGCAAGAACCAGGCGTTCATCGACTCCCTGATGTCCATGCAGCGGCTGTCGTACCTGGCCGGCGGCCTGCCGGGTCTCTTGCTTTCCGTCGGCACGATGGCGGTATTCCTCTATGGCGGGCAGCGCGTGATTGACGGCACGCTTTCCCTCGGCGCGTTCGTCGCTTTCCTCGCTTACCAGATGCGTCTGCTGAGCCCGATCCAGGCGCTGATGGGTCTGTACGCGGCGCTCGCCGGAGCCCGCGTTTCGCTGGGACGCGTGCGCGAGCTCTTCGATGTCGCGCCGGAAGTAGTGGAGCAACCGGGCGCGGTCGCCTTGAGCCGCGCGACTGGCGACATTTGCTTCGACCAGGTGAGTTTCACGTTTGATCGCTCGACGCCCGTTCTGGAAGGTCTGGACCTGGAAGTGAAGGCTGGCGAAACGCTGGCCATCGTCGGCCCCAGCGGTAGCGGCAAGTCCACCATCGCCGATCTGTTGCTGCGCTTGCTCGATCCCGACAGCGGCTTGATTCGCCTGGACGGTCACGACCTGCGCACTTTACGCCTCGAGGATCTGCGCCGGCATGTGGCGTTGGTTGACCAGGAGACGTTTGTCTTCTACGCCACCATCGCCGAGAACATCCGCTATAGACGTCCAGACGCAGGTGACCAGGACGTTGAGGCCGCGGCGCGTGCCGCCGGACTTGACCTCGATCTGAACGTCGTGGTCGGTGAGCGCGGCATGGCGCTGTCTGGCGGCGAGCGTCAACGTCTGGCCATCGCCCGCGCTTTCCTGGCCGATCCTGTGGTTCTGGTGCTCGACGAGGCCACCAGCTCGCTCGACCCGGCAATGGAGCGCCAAGTGATCGCCGGCTACGGCGCGCTGATGCAGGGCCGGACGACGATTCTGATTACCCACCGCTTCGACCTTGCTTGTACCGCCGATCGCGTCGTGGTGCTCGACGGCGCGGCCATCGTCGAGCAAGGCGTGCCGCGCGAGCTGCAGAACCGGCACGGCGGCGCGTTCGCCCGGCTCTTCGAACGGACATGACCGGGCGCGGCGTCCGCATCGCCGTGATCGACAGCGGCGTCCATGTCGAACATCCTCACGTAAACGGCGTCGCCGGAGGCATTTCGTTCGTCGGCGGTGATTACGTGGACCGGCTCGGCCACGGCACCTGCGTCACCGCGGTGATCAAGGAGAAGGCGCCCGACGCCGAGATCTGCGCCGTGAAGGTCTTCGACCGCCGGCTCGAAGCGCCATTCAAAGTGTTGCTTGCCGCGCTCGAATGGGCCGTGGATCAAAAGGCGCATCTGATCAACCTGAGTCTCGGCGTCAATCAGCCAGAGCACGAGAAAGCGCTCGGCGAGTTTGCCGCGAGCCACGCGAACACCCTGATCGTTTGCCCGCACGTGCTTCCCGGCGTCCTCTCCGTCGCCGCCGACCCCGCCTGCCCTCGCGACCAATATAGCTATCACGACG
>CAYPHP010000084.1:0-9939 GCA_964410045.1 uncultured Acidobacteriota bacterium
AGGATGAAGTCCGAGCACTAGCGTCCTGGATGACTTGGAAGTGCGCGGTGGTAAACATTCCGTTCGGCGGGGGCAAAGGCGGAGTCGTCTGCGATCCACGCATCCTCAGCATGGGTGAACTGGAGCGGATCACCCGCCGCTATACCGCCGAGATCATTGAATTCATCGGCCCGGAAAAAGACGTTCCCGCCCCGGACGTCAACACCAACGAGCAGGTGATGGCCTGGATCATGGATACCTATTCCATGCACCGCCGGGAAACCCACACCGCCGTGGTCACCGGCAAGCCGCTGGACCTGGGCGGATCGCGCGGCCGGCGGGAAGCCACTGGACGCGGATGCATGATCGTGGCCAACGAGGCCCTCAGGACCATCGGCCGCGACCCGGCGGACACCCGGGTGATCATCCAGGGCTTCGGCAATGTCGGCTCCATGGCTGCCATCCACATGCAGCAGCAGGGCTACAAGATCGTCGGCATCGCCGACATCTACGGCGCGGTCTACAACCCCAAGGGGCTGGACATCCCCGCGTTGACCAAGTACGCCCGGGAAAACGGCGAGGTCAAGGGCTTTCCGGGATCCGATCCCGCCGACCACAGCGAAATCCTGACTTACGACTGCGATCTGCTGCTGCCAGCGGCAACCGAGAACCAAATCACTTCGCACAACGCCGGACGCATCAAAGCGAAAGTCGTCGTCGAGGGCGCCAACGGGCCGACTACAGCGCTGGCCGACACCATCCTCCAGGAAAAGAAAGTGCTGGTGGTCCCGGACATCCTCTCAAATGCCGGCGGCGTCACCGTCTCCTACTTCGAATGGGTGCAGGACCGGCAGGGATACTTCTGGACCGAGGAAATGGTCAACGAACGCATGGACCACATCATGCGCTCGAGCTATCAGGATGTGTGGCGCTACGCCGACACGCACAACGTCAGCATGCGCATTGCCGCTTACATGCTGGCCATTGACCGCGTGGCCTTTGCGGTGCGCCTCAGGGGCATTTACGCGTAGACTTCCAAGGGCGGGCTCAGGGGTCCGCCCCGAGGAACGCAAAGTCGAACGGGGCGGGGCCCTGTGCCCGCCCTGATTGGGCCTATGGACAACGTGTCTGGACTGGCGGTACTCGAAGCACCAGCGGTGGATGAACTATCGCTGCGTCCAGGCGATCTCGCGGTCCTCGGTGATCTCTCCGGCATACCCGGCTATGTGCTGCGCGCGGAGCCGGCCAAGGGAGCCATGGACCGCGTCCGCGCTCGCTCCTTCAAGGCGAATGCTTACGCCTGGCTGGTGTCGCAACGAATTCAGCGGGATCTGGTTCCGGGCTTGCGGGTCGTCTTTTCCGCCGGCGGACGGTTCCTGCTGGCCGGTCCCGCGCGTCCCACTGCGGAACCGATTTTGACCAGCTTCCAGCGAAATCTGGATGAGTGGACTTTCCGCCAGCTCCGCGGTGAGGCGCAAGTGCACTTGGCGTCGGCGCGTTGTGAAAACGGGAGTTTGCCCATCGCTGCGCTCGAAAGCAAGCTCGCCGCGCGACGGCTTCGTCCGATGGAGGGAGCGCTGCTCCAGGGCGCCTATTGGAACTCCACGGCGTTCTGGAACGCTTCCGTGGCCGCGGGTCAGGACCGCTGCGAAAGCTGTGGCTTCACCGAAACAGTTCACAGCGGCATCTGCTTTGCCTGCCTGGAAGACCAGGAACTGGGCCAGGCGTTGGCCCGGGTCCGCTATGCAAGCGCGGTGGCCGAGAGCGCTGGCCGGATATCGATCCCCGGCTTGGGAATGGCTTTGGGCGATTCCGGAGATCTGGACCTGACGCAAGGCGAGTGGCCGCTGCTGCGGTACTCGCCGGCCGGCAGCCTCGCGGCCCTGGCAGAGAGATCGCCCGGGCGGCGAAAGTTGCTGGGCTGCCTGGTGCTCGATGCGGACAAAACCGCAGGCGCTCTTTCCAGCCGGAACGGCGATGTGGCGGCCAGCGGAGCGTTCAGCCGGCGAGTGCATAAATATTTTTCGGCCCACGTCCAGCGTCTGATCGAGGCGCGGTTCCCGGATCTTTATCCGATCCACGGCGGCGGCGACGATTTGCTGGTAATCGGACGCTGGGATCACGCGCTCGACTTGGCCGTCGAGTTACACCGGGAATCTGCCACGGGCTTGGAAGCAACCTTGTCGGGCGCTCTGGTAACGGCCCATCCTTGCGCGCGCCTCGATGCGTCGGCAGACGCCGCCTGGCAGGCGACCAAACGCGCCAAGGCTCAGGGAGGCGACCGCTTCTCGCTATTCGACGACGTCATGACTTGGGATGAAACGGCCCGGATGGCGGAGCAGACGGCGCTGGTGATCAAGTGGCTGGGCGACGGCCGCTTGACCAGCAGCGTCCTTCGCCGGGTTGTCGAACTGAAGGCGTCGAGCGCTTCCGGCCAGGACGGCTGGCGAGTGCGCAGCCTGCCGCTGCTATCGTGGCAGGCGCGTCAGGTTTCGAGTCCGGAAGTACGGGATTGGATCCACCGTTTGGGCGGCAGCGCGGAGTGGCCGCGCCTGGAACTTTTGGCAGAGATCGCCTTGCTGGCGTCGGGTCAGACGAGTGGAGATTGAGGAGGATACGATGGGGAACATGGGAGACGCACTGAAGAAAGCCGGGCTCGGCGCGGAAGAAGGCGCCGAAGCACAGGCTGCCGCCGCGGAAGGCGGCGCGGATACCGGAGAGCATCCGGCTGAGGCTTCCACGGCGCCGGCCGCTGAGCCATCGGCAGCCGAGCCGGCGGCAGAGCCCGCCGCGCAAGCAGCGGAGCCAGCGCCTGAGCCAAAGGAGCAACCCTGCGCTCAGTGCGGGACGCCCTTCATGGCCAAGCATCCCCGGCACCGGCTATGTGACAAATGCGCCGCGGAGCGTCAATCGACGCGGCCGGCCAAGCCTGCGCCCCGTCCGGACGCGAAGCCTGCTTCTGCCGATCGCGGACCCGCGCCAACCGGCGAAACCCGGGCTTGCGCGAAGTGCGGCACGGCGTTTTCTCCCAGGCATCCGCGGCACCGGATGTGCGACAAGTGCGCCGCCGAAGCTCCGCCCCGCGAGGCTCGCGAGCCTCGCCCGCCGCGGGAGTCGAGGCCGCCTGCGGAGGCCAGGCCTAATCGGGAATCGCGGCCTGTTGCGGAAGTTCCGCGGACGCCGGCTCAACCAGTCGCCCGGCCCGTGAGACGCGAACCGCCAGTGGCGGTGCGCCGCGCGCCCTCTGCGGGCGTTCCTCAGGACTATCTGGCCGGAGGCTACTTCGGCGGAAGCCGCACCCAGTTGCGCGACGAACTGTACCTGGACTGGGCGCAGCAGTGGGCCGAGTTGCTGGTCCAGCGGCGGTTGAGCAGCGCGCAGATGCGCGCGTTCTACAACCATGTCCGACGTGCCGCCGCCTCGCTGCAGGCCGGTGGCGATGCCCAGCAAGCCCGCGCCCAACTGCTTCGGATCCCGGGATTCGCCGCGGCCCGCGTCGGCCGCCCCGGATTCCCGCTGGAGTTCCGGGAGTTTTTGGATCGCAACGTCGAGCAGGTGAAGGATGCCGCCACCTTGCAAGCTTTTGCCGAGCATTTTCAGGCGGTGGTGGGCTTTACCTCGGGAAGATTGAGAAACTAGGAGACCTCATGAAGCGACTGATTAGTTGTGGACGGCTGAGCGGGACAATCACGGCGCAGGGTCTGCGCATCGGCGGCACGCCGCCCGGCCTGGAGGTGGGGACCACGGTGGATCTGAGCGCGCTCCGCGACACCGGCGGGCAACCCTATATCCCGGGTTCTTCGCTCAAAGGCAAGTTGCGCTCGGTGCTCGAGCGCCTGGAAGGCAAGTCCTCCGGCGAGGGAGAGCCTTGCGGTTGCGGCGCTGGCGACTGCAAAGTTTGCGTGCTGTTCGGCGCGCACAAGAAGCCCAAAGCCGCCAGCGCGCCCACCCGCATCGTGGTCCGCGACGCCCCGCTCACCGCGGAATCCGCCGGACGTTTCCGCCAGATGCAGGCCGAGGGCAAGCCATTCTTTGAAGAGAAGGCTGAAAACCTGGTGCTGCGGGATTCCGGCGTGGCCCAGGATCCGCGCTGGCAGGAACGGGTTTGGGAAGCCGCTTTCCAGATGGAAATCCTGGTGAACATCTACGAAGGCGACAATCGCGAGGAGTTGATGGCCTTCGTGCGTCAGGGCCTGGGCGTGATCCAGGAAACGGGCGCGCTTGGCGCGGGCGGGAGCCGCGGATCGGGCAAGGTGCACTTCGAGGTGCAAGAGACGTGGCTGGAGTTGGACAAGATCACGGTATGAGCATCCTATGAATGTTGTCGCATACCGGCTGCGGCCTTCGGCGCCGTGGGTGACGCCCTGGCACGCAGACTCGCTGTTCGGCGCGCTTTGCTGGACCCTGCTGCGCCGCCGCGGCGAGGACAGCCTGAGCAAGATGCTGCGCGGGTTCCGCGAGGGAGCCCCGCCGTTTCTGCTTTCCGATGGCTGCCCCGGCGAATGGCTGCCGCGTCCACTGGTCATGCTCAGGGGCGGTGGTGCTTCCGCCTGGAAATCCCACCTATGGATCACCCGCGACGAGTTCCTTTCCGCACGGCGTGGTGAGATTCCCGTCGCTCCGGCGCAGCCATCTCCCGATCCTTTTGCGATCCGCCGTTCGCGGCGTTTTTCATCCGCGGATAGCGAGCCGTTCGAAGCCCAGGAATGGACCTGGTCGGATGCCTGGCCGGCCGAGCAACGTTTCCTGACCGTCTATGCGCGCACGCTTCCGGAGTGGGTGGAGCCGCTGGCGCGCCTGTTTGAAGCGCTGGGTCAGCACGGTTTCGGCAAACGCCGGACTCTGGGCCGGGGCACCTTTACGGTCGACCAGCCGCCCACCGCCTGCGACTGGCTGGAGCCGCTGCGCTTTGAAGACGGTTTTATTTCCCTGAACCGCTTCACCCCGCACCAGACCGATCCGGTGAAAGGATGCTGGACGGTCCACGTGAAATATCCCAAATTCGGAGACGAATTTTCCTCCGGCGGCCGGGCCTGCAAGGGACGAATTGTTCAACTCGGACCGGGCTCCTGTTTCCAATTTCCTGGGCGTCCCAAACGCTGGTATGGAACCATGATCGCCAACCTCCCGAATCATCCCGAAGCGCTCCATTACGGGCTGGCTTTGGCGATCGGAATGAAGTGGCCTCAGCAGGTCTAAAAGTCTTGAACCGTTGACACTATGAGTACCAGGACGCTAGAATCTGCTAGTGGTACTAACCCGGGTTCTGTGAGCGTCACCACCAAAACGAAAGCCAAGGAGCGGGTGAAGAAGATCCGCATCCTGATCGCCGACGACCATCCCATCTTTCGGGATGGCCTGCGGAAGCTGTTGAGCCTGGAGGAGGATTTCCAGGTGATCGGCGAGGCCGAGGACGGCAAGCAAGCCGTGGACATGACCTTCAAGTTGCAGCCCGATGTTCTGCTGCTGGACTTGAAGATGCCCAACATGAGCGGGATCGGCACGCTGGAAGCCCTTGGTGACAAGGCCAAGGCCACCAAGGTGATTGTGTTAACCGCGAGTGAAGACGAAGCGTCAGTCGTCCAGGCCATGCGCATGGGCACGGCCGGCATCGTGTTGAAGCAAACCGCCACCGACCTGCTGATCAAGAGCATCCGTAAGGTCCATGACGGAGAGATCTGGCTGGACGGCCGCATGACTACGGCAGTGCTGCGGGAGTTCTCCCAACCCGCCCCGGTGCGGGAAACCGTTAAGAACGTCCTCTCAACGCGAGAGCGTGAAGTGGTGGGGTTGGTCTGCCAGGGGTTCCGCAACAAGGAAATCGCCGAGAAGATGTTCATCAGCGAACAAACGGTCAAGAACCATCTGCACAACATCTTCGACAAGCTGGGCGTGTCCGACCGTCTGGAGTTGGCGCTCTACGCCATCCACAAGAAGCTCAACGAGCCTTTGTAGATCGCGCACAACGAAACGCGGCATCGATCTTTTGCCCGACCCCATGGACGACGCCGCGTCCTGTGCGCTGTGTAGAAATCCTCCACAAGAACCAGCGCAGTAAACAAACTCCATCGCGCCTTTCGTTTTTCCGTTGACACGTTTCCGATCGTTTTCGTAGGATGCGCTTACACGGGAAAGGAGGTGGTCCATGCTGCTGGATGTACCCTGTAGAAGATTACGTGAGGTGGTCGAAGCCTAAGGCGCATTCGCTTTGGGACGTGTGATTGGAGATGGCCTCCATCACCTGAAGCCAATCCGCCTCAGGCAATCTCACACGGCTACCGGGCCCGGGAATCGCAAGATTCCCGGGCCTGTGCTTTTTAGCAGGGCACTTGGTCGGTCCACTGAAACTGCTTGAAGCCGCACTTGGGGCAGGGCGGTACGAGTTGGCCCTTCTTCAGCTTCAGCACATTGCCGCACTGGATGCACTTGAACGACGCATCTTGCGGCGCGGGCTGGAACGCGGTGGCGGTGGGGGCGGTGGGTTGGTCCATTCTTTACCTCAGCAACTCTTCCAAGCGCGTGCCCTGATCGGTCTTCTCGTCGCGATACTTGATGATCACCGGCGTGTAAAGCGAAAGGTTCCATTCGCGGCCTTGACCGCTGGAGACGGCGCGGGAGCCAGGCACGACTACCGCGCCTTCCGGGATCACCAGCACCTGATCGCCTTGACGGCGGTAGATTTGGTTGCGTACCAGGTCGTAGACCGGCGTCGAACCGGTAAGGATGGTCCCGGCGCCGAGCACCGCGCGGCTCTTGACCACGGTACCTTCGTAGACGCCGCAATTCCCGCCGACGAGAACTTCGTCTTCGATAATCACCGGCAGCGCTCCGACCGGTTCAAGCACGCCGCCGACTTGCGCGGCGGCGCTCAAGTGCACGCGCTTGCCCACCTGGGCGCAGGAGCCGACCAGGGCGTGGGAGTCCACCATCGTTCCTTCGTCCACGTATGCGCCGGTATTGATGAACATGGGCGGCATGCAGGTGACGCCCGGCCCAACGTACGCGCCGCTGCGGATCGACGAGCCGCCGGGTACGATGCGCACGCCGGCGGCGGCCGTCAGCGGTTTGAGCGGATAAGTGTGTTTGTCGAACGCCGGCAGGCCAACCGGGAACTCAACGACTTTGCCCAGCTTGAAGCCGAGCAAGATGCCCTTCTTCACCCAGGGGTTCACCCGCCAACCGGTTAGCGAGCCGGCGTCCGGCTCGGCGGCGCGCACCCGTCCGGCGTTCAGTTCCACCAACAGTTCGTCGAAGGCCTGCGGCTCGCCCGCTTCGATCCGTTCAGCGAGTGGCATAGGCCGCCAGCGCCACGCTTTCAAGGACTGCCTTCAGCTTGGCCTTGTTCTCCGGCTTCATCGGCACCAGCGGCAGGCGGTAGTTCTCCTCGATCAGTCCCATCATGGCCAGCGCGGCCTTCACCGGAACAGGATTGGACTCGATGAAGTTGATCTGCATCAGCGGCAGCAGCCGGCGATGGATGCGGCGGGCTTCGGCAAAGTCGCCGCGCAAGCCGGCATTGCAGAGCGCGGCCATTTCCGCGGGCGCTTCGTTCGAGCACACTGAAATGATTCCCACGCCGCCGAGCGCGAACAGCGGCAGGGTAATGGCGTCGTCACCGGAAAGCACCGCGAATCCTGGGGGCATAGCGTTGCAGACTTCGGCCATCTGGGTGATGTTGCCGGAGGCCTCCTTCACCGCAACGATGTTGTCGATCGCCGCCAGGCGCGCCAACGTCGGCGTTTCAACGTTCACGCCCGTGCGTCCTTGAACGTTGTAGACGATCATCGGCAGCCGCGTGGCCTGGGCGATGGCTTTGAAATGTTGGTAAAGCCCTTCCTGAGTCGGCTTGTTGTAGTACGGCGCGACCGAGAGAATGCCGTCCACCTTCAGCGCTTCGTATTCCTTGGCCAATTCGATGACCTTTGCGGTGTTGTTGCCGCCGGCGCCGGCCCACACGCCGATACCTGCGGGACGGGCCTCGGCCACGGTCATCTCGACGACGCGCAGCGTTTCCTCATGCGTCAACGTGGGGCTTTCGCCCGTCGTGCCGCAGGGAACAAGGAAGTGGACGCCGCCGTCGATCTGGTGACGGAGCAGCCGGCGGAAGGCCGCCTCGTCGAGCGAGCCGTCGCTGCGAAACGGAGTGGCTAGTGCGGTCCCGCAACCCTTCAGCGTTGTGCTTCCCATAAAGCCTCCGAAAACTCGTAGAATCCTTTGCGCCCTTGAATCCATTTCGCCGCCCACAGCGCTCCCAACGCGAAGCCCTTGCGGCTGCGCGCGGTGTGCGTGAAGGTTAGCGAATCGGCTTCGGCCTCCCATCCCACGGTGTGCGTTCCCGGCACTTGCCCGGCGCGATTGCTGGAAATGGAAACGGCGCGGTCGCCGTACGCTTCCTTGAGCAACGCTCCCAGCTTCAGTGCCGTGCCGGAAGGCGCGTCCTTTTTCGCGGTATGGTGCATCTCCCAGATCCAGGGGTCGAACTCGGGATGCCGCGCAAACTCCGCGGCCGCTTGCCGAATGATACGAAAGAACAGGTTGACACCGATGGAAAAGTTCGCGCCGTAGATCAAGCCGATGTTGTGCTGGTTGACGATCGCCCGGACCTCCTCCAGGCGGCTCGACCAGCCGGTAGTTCCCACCACGACGTTCACGCCCAGCGCGGCAGCCTTGCGCACGTTCTCGACTACGGCATGCGGCACGGTAAAGTCCACGGCCACTTCGGCGTTTTCCAGCGGGACGATCTCGACGTTCTGGCCGGCGGCCAGTTCTTCCACCAGGCGTCCCATCCTTCCATGGCCGATGAGCGCGAGTTTCATATGATCGCAAACACTTTCTTGTCGGGACGCGCGAAAAAGCGCCGGTGCAGGCGGCGCACCGCTTCCGGTACGTCGGCGTCGGCAATCACAAAGCTCAGGTTCCGCTCCGACGGGCCCTGCGAGATCATGATGACATTGATCTTGCGGATGGTCTGGAAAACCTGTCCAGAAATCCCCGGCGTGGGCCGCAGGCTGTCGCCCACCAGGCAGACGATGGACTTGTTGTTGCTGACGTTCACGGTGGCGATCTTGCGCAACTCCTGCACGATGGCCGGTAGATGGCGCGTGTCGTCAAGCGTCAGCGAGACGCTCACCTCGGTGGTGGCGATCATATCCACCGGCGTCTGGTGCGCGGCGAAGACTTGGAAGATCCGCGCTAGAAAGCCGTAGGCCATCAGCATGCGCGTGGACGTGATGTCCACCAGCGTGATGTTGCGCTTGCAAGCGATGGCCTTGAACATTGTTGTCTTCGGTGCGCGGCTGGTGATCGACGTTCCACTCATTTCCGGACGTCGCGAGTTGAGCACTTGCACCGGAATATTCTGTTCCACGGCCGGCAGGATCGTCGCCGGGTGCAGAACCTTGGCTCCAAAGTACGCCAGCTCGGCAGCTTCCTCGAAGGAAATGAACTTCACACGGTGCACGCCACGCAGGATCCGCGGATCGGCCGTGAGCACGCCGTCCACGTCGGTCCAGATCTCGATGCGTTTGGCGCTCAACGCCGCTCCAAACAACGCAGCAGAATAATCCGAGCCACCCCGCCCAAGAGTGGTTGTTATTCCTTGCCGGGTTGCTCCAATGAATCCGCCGAGCACCGGAATCCGTCCCTTGGCCAGCAACGGGAGGACTCGGGCGCGAAGACGGCGGCGGGTGAGGGCCGGCAACGGCGCAGCCTTGGTGTGCGTCTCGTCGGTGACCAGGCAGCGTCGCGCGTCCACGTACACCGCGGGCAATCCGTGCTGCTCGAACGCCCGGGCCACGATCAGCGACGACAGTCGCTCGCCGTAACTCATGATGGCGTCGCGCGCACACGGGGTCAGCTCACCAAGGATGGCCAAGCCGTCGAGCAGTTCGCGCAGTTCAGCGAAATGACGCTCCAAAATCGCGTCGAGCCCGGAGGATTCCCGCAGGTGGAAGTCCTCAA
>CAYPHP010000085.1:0-9905 GCA_964410045.1 uncultured Acidobacteriota bacterium
TGCGTGGCAAAGATGGTATCCACGAAGAAGTTGATCTGGGCCACGCTGATTCCCACCACGCCCGGCACCATCAGCTTGGCTACGCGGCGGATGCCGGGGTGGGAGAATGAAATTCCAAAGTGGAAGCGCATCCCCAGTTTCCACAGCACCGGAAGCTGCACCAGCATCTGCAGCACGCCTCCGACCACCACGGCGACCGCCAGAGCCACCGTGGGATCGCTGAAGCGGTCGGCGAAGAACGAGAAGCCGATCACCGACAGGTTCAGCATCGCCGGGGTGAACGCCGGCAGACCAAACACCTTGAAGCTGTTCAGCAACGCTCCGGCGAGGGCCGACATGCTGACGAAGAAGATGTAGGGAAACATCAGCCGGTTCAGGTACACGGCCTGGTCCACGGGAATGCGCGACTCGCCCAACGTGAACATCCACACCAGGAACGGCGAGAACACCACGCCTAAGACCGCAATCAGGGCCAGCAGGAACGAAAGGGTCCAGAAGACGCGGTTGGCGAAGTCCCAGACTTCGTCGCGCTCTTTCTCGGTCAGGTAGGTGGCGAAGACCGGCACAAACGCCGCGCTCATCGAGCCTTCGCCCACCAACCGTCGCAACAGATTGGGGATGCGATAGGCCAGGTAATAGGCGTCGCCGGACAGGCTCGTGCCCAGCAACTGGGTAATCCGTTGATCGCGGAAGAAGCCCAAGATCCGGCTGAGGAGGGTCAGCGTGGTAATCACGCCGGCGGACTTCAGGATCTCGCGCTTATGTTCGGACAATCTCGGAAGTGCTCCAAAATCAAGAGGTTGGAATCCTGTGCCGCAACCGTGACTCGCGCTATACTAGCACACGCGGAGCGTTCCGCCAAACTCACGGTGAGCCCGTCAACCCACAAAAAGGTGATCCTGCGGAAGATGAATCAGGACGTGATTCACGGCTGGGTGAATCCTGCCGCGTTTCTGGGCGAGAAGGGCGTCGAGTTGCTCACGCTCGACGGCCAAGCCACCGTGCAGCCCTATGGAGACGTGAAAGCGGTCCACTTTGTCCGCGAGTTTGACGATAACGGCGACCATCTGGAGCGCAAACAGTTCACCTCGCGTCCCAAGCTCGACGGACTGTGGCTGCGGATGCGCTTCAAAGACGATGAAGTGCTGGAAGGAATCCTTTCCAACAACCTGCTGCAGATGGACGCCGCCGGATTCACCATCACGCCGCCTGATCCTTACGCCAACAGCACCCGGGTGTTTGTGCCGCGTGCGGCGCTTGCCGAAATCAGCGTGCTGGGAGTGATCGGATCGCCGATGGCCCCCGCGAAACGGAAACGCGGCGTTCCGCCCTCCGACAAGCAGATCCGCCTGTTCGGCGACGAGAAACCATGAAGCTCTCGGAAATCGCCGATCGGCTCGCCTGCCGCCTAGACGGCAACGGCGCGCTGGAGATCACCGGCATTGCCGGTCTGAAAGACGCCGGCCCCACAGAGTTGGCGTTTCTGTCGAATCCGCGTTACGCGTCGCTGCTGAAGACCACCAAGGCCGGCGCCGTGATCGTCGCGGAGAAGGTGGACACTGGCGGCCGACCGGCGCTGCGCTCCGAGAATCCATACCTGACGTTTGCCCAGGCGGCGGAATTGTTCTATCAACCGCCGCGTCCGGCGTCCGGCATCCATCCTTCCGCGGCCATCGCTCCCACAGCCCGGATCGGCGCTGACGCGGCCATCGGCCCGTTTGTTTCCATCGGCGATCATGTGGAGATCGGCGACCGCGCCGTATTGCATCCGCACGTCTGCATTTACGCCGGGGCCCGCATCGGCCACGACTTCCAGGCCCACAGCCACGCCGTGGTCCGCGAGTTCTGCCGCATTGGGGATCGCGTGATCCTGCAGAATGGCGCCATCATCGGCTCGGACGGCTACGGCTTCGCCAAGCGCGCCGACGGCAGCCACTACAAGATCGTCCAGGCCGGCATTGTGGTTCTGGAAGACGACGTGGAGGTGCAGGCCCATTCCTGCATCGATCGCGCCACGGTCGGCGAGACGCGCATCTGCCGCGGCGCCAAGATCGACAACCTGGTGCAGGTGGGCCACGCCTGCCACGTCGGCGAAGACGCCTTGCTCTGTTCGCAAGTCGGCCTGGCCGGCTCATCACATTTGGGCAAACGCGTGCTGATGGCCGGGCAAGCCGCGCTGGCCGGACACCTGACCGTCGGCGACGATGCCATCATCACCGCGCAAAGCGCCACCTCTCACGACGTCGAGCCGGGCAAGATGATCTCCGGCTCGCCGGCCTTCGACAACAAGAAGTGGCTGCGCGCTGTGGCCGCATTCGAGCGTCTGCCCGAGATCCTCAAAGCCGTGCGGCGTCTGGAAGCGGAGATCGAACGCCTCAAGAAGAACTAGTCCACAGATTCCGCTGATTCCGAATCTGCGCCATCTGCGGAATCTGCGGACTGTGTTATCTTGAACTTCCTGGAGGAAACATGAAGAGAACCCCCACCGTACTGCTGTGTGTGCTGCTTGCCCTGTCGCTGGTGCTGGTGGCCCAAGAGGCCAAGGAAGCCGCCAAGAAACCGTCAGCGAAGAGTGGCATCCTGCAGCCGCAGATGACGCCGACCGCGGGCGCCTGGGACAAGCCGCACGGCGAGCTGGGTCAAAAGCCCGCGCAGCCCTGGAGCACCACCACCGTCGAAGCGTCCGTGGACGGCAAGCCCAACGCCGGCAAGGTGACCACCGTGGTCGGTGAGATCATCGATTACTCCTGCTACCTGCAAGTGGGCAAGCACGGCGACAAGCACCGCGACTGCGCCCAGAAATGCTTCAAGAACGGCCAGCCCATCGGACTGGTGACCAAGACCGGAACCGTCTACCTGCTGATGGAAGAGGAGCACCATCCGCGGCGTGACGGCCAGACCAACTTCCGCGACGCCGCGATCGAACACGCCGGACACATCATGACGGTGACCGGGACCGCGTCCACGGTGAACGGCCAGCGCGCCTTGTACGTGACGGGATTCCTCAAGAAGTAAACCGCAATGAAGCGCAGAGTGCTGTTGATCGTGGTAGCCGCGGCGGCGCTGGCAGTCGGCCAGCGCAGCGGGCCTCCCCCGGTCCCGCGCGGCCTGGTCCCGGTGATCTGGCCACCCGACAATCCCTACACCCCGGCCAAGGCCGAACTGGGACGGCTGCTGTATTTCGATCCGCGCCTTTCCGCCGACGGCACCGTCTCCTGCGCCTCCTGCCACGATCCGCGCTACGCCTTCACCGATGGTAGGGCGGTGTCGTCCGGAGTGCGCGGGCAGAAGGGCGGACGCAGCGCGCCCACGGTCATCAACCGCGCCTGGAGCCTGGCGCAATTCTGGGACGGCCGCGCGCCGACGCTCGAGGAACAGGCCAAGGGACCGATGGCCAATCCCATCGAGATGGCCAACACTCACGACAACGTGACGGCAACGGTCAAGGCGATCGCCGGCTATCGCACGCGCTTCCGCCAGGTCTTCGGCACGGAAGAAATCACCATCGACCACATCGCCAAGGCCATCGCCACCTTCGAGCGGACGGTGGTCTCCGGCGACTCACCCTTCGATCGCTACAAGGCCGGACAGACCGCGGCACTCAACGCCGCACAGAAACGCGGGATGACGGTGTTCCTGGATAAGGCCAAGTGCGATCAGTGCCACGAAGGGATCAATTTCACCAACGGCAGCTTCAACAACCTGGGCGTGGGTCTGGACAAGCCGAATCCCGACGAAGGGCTCTTTGCCGTCACCAAGCGCCCTGACGACTGGGGCAAGTTCAAGACGCCCACGCTGCGCGAAATCGCTCTCACTGCGCCCTACATGCATGACGGGAGCCTGGCTACCTTGGCCGACGTGGTGGAGTTCTATGACCGCGGCGGCATTCCGAACAAGAACAAAGACGAGCGCATGAAAATGCTGCACTTGAGCGCACAAGAGAAGGCCGACATGGTGGAGTTTCTCAAGGCGCTCAGCGGGACCGGGTGGCAACACATCCAGGCCCCCAAGGAGTTTCCTCAATGAACCTGACCCGTCGTGAATTCAGTGTTCTGATCGCCGGCGCCGCGGCTGCCGCTACCAAGCCCGCCAAGCCCAACTCCAAGTTTGCCGGCGTGCAGATCGGAGTGCAGACCTACTCCTACCGCACCATGCCGCTCGACAAAGCCGTGGACGCGATGGTGGCCGCGGGCATCAACAGTTGCGAGTTGTGGGCGGGCCACGTGGAGCCGCGCCACTACACGCCGCAGGACCTGGCCACCGAAAAGCTGAAGCTCGGCGACATGACCGCCTCGGGCGTGCCGACCGCCGACCGCGAAGAGGTCCGCCGCTTCCGTTTGGACACGTCGCTCACGCACTGGGGCCGCGTCCGCGAGCGGTTCGACCGCGCGGGCATCGAGATCTACGCCTACAACTACGGCTTCCGCGACGATTGCACCGACGCCGAGCTGGAACGTGGCTTCCAGATGGCCAAGACGCTCGGGGCCAAGTGCCTGACCGCGTCCGGCACCATCACGGTCGCGCGGCGCGTCGATCCTTTAGCGCAGAGGCACAAGCTGAAGGTGGGCTGGCACAACCACTCCAACCTGACGCCCAACGAATACGCCCGTCCCGAGGATTTTGCCGAGGCCAAGCGCGGCAAGTCGTCCTACATGGCCATCAATCTGGACATCGGCCATTTCACTGCGGCCGGATACGATGCGGTCAGCTTCATTGCCCAGAATGCCGCCGACATCGTGACCCTGCACGTCAAGGATCGCAAAAAGAACCAGGGCGACAACGTGCCCTTCGGCACCGGCGACACGCCCATCCGCCAGGTCCTGCAACTCATCCGCGACAAGAAATATCCCATCGTCGCTAACATCGAGTACGAGTACGAGGGCGGCGACGCAGTGGAGGCGGTAAAGAAGTGCGTGGCCTACTGCAAGTCGGTTTTGCTCGGATGAAGCAGGTAGGGCTTGTCCTCTTCTGCTGCGCCGCACTCGCGGCCGCACAATCGCCCAACCCCCCACCAAACATCATCATCATCTTTGCCGACGACCTCGGCTATGGCGACCTCGGCGCCTTCGGAAATCCCAGCATCCGCACGCCGCACCTGGACGCCATGGCCGCGCAAGGGCAGAAGTGGACCAACTTTTACGTCCAGCCGGTCTGTTCGCCCAGCCGTGCGGCGCTGCTGACCGGACGTCTGCCAATTCGCAACGGCATGTACGGAACGCCAGGAACCACTGCGCCCAGAGTGTTCCGCGACAACGCCGCGCAGGGACTTCCGCTCGCGGAGGTCACAATTGCCGAAGTTCTGAAGGCGAGAGCATACACCACGGGCATCATCGGCAAGTGGCATCTCGGGCACTTGCCTGAATTCTTGCCGCTGCGCCAGGGTTTCGACTCCTGGTTCGGATTGCCGTACTCCCACGACATGCGCATGGTTGTACCCCGCGACAAGGGTCTGCAGACCGCGGCGTTCTACGATCCGAAGCCGGAATACTGGGACGTGCCTCTGATGCGCAACAACGAGGTGATCGAACGCCCGGTGGATCATCGCACCTTGACCAAGCGCTATACGGAGGAAGCGATCCGTTTCATTCAGACCAATCGGCGCCGCCCGTTCTTTCTCTACCTTGCTCATTCCCTGCCGCACGTGCCGTTGGCCAGGTCCGCGGAGTACTCCGGACATAGCGGCGCCGGGATCTACGGCGACGTGATCGAGGAGATGGATGCGAGCACTGGACGGATCTTAGACGCGCTACGTAGGGCGGGCCTTGACCGTCGGACGCTGGTGGTCTTCACCAGTGACAACGGACCCTGGCTGCCGTTCAAAACGCACAGCGGGTCGGCGGGTCCGCTGCGCGCGGGGAAGGGAACCACCTGGGAAGGCGGCGTGCGGACTCCGGCAATCTTCTGGTGGCCGGGAACGGTGCGCCCGTCCGTGGTCACCGAGATGGGCTCGGCGATGGACCTGTTCGTGACCGCGGCCAAGCTGGCCGGCGCCGACGTGCCCGCTGACCGGGTCATCGACGGCCTGGACCTGCGCGCGCCGCTCACCGGGTCCGGACCCAGCCCTCGTGACATGCTGTTCTACTACTGGGACAGCGAACTGCGCGCCGTTCGCAAAGGCAAATACAAGGCGCACTTCATCACCAGCGGCGCCTACGGCGAGGGCGAACCGCGCGCCGAGCACAACCCGCCGCTGCTGTTCAATCTGGCGGAAGATCCAGGCGAACGCTTCAACATCGCCGCGCAGCATCCGGAGATTGTCGCCGATCTGGTGAAGGCGGCGGAGGCACATCGCAAAACAGTGGCCGCGAGCAAGGCGTTGTTCGACGAGGTTCGTTAATCCGTGTAATCCGTGGTTTCTACCGGCGCTGGAACTCCGGCGATCCCAGAGCGAGCGCGGCCACGGCCCGCAATCCGTCGGATGGCGGATTCGCGGCTTGCAATTGCTTGCGGATTTCCGCGCCGGTCTCCTGGGAAATCTCTCCGGCAAAGACCGCGTCGGCCAGCAGCATCTCCGCCAGGTCCACTCCGGTGGGCTTCTTGGACTTGGAGAGAGTGTTGCGCACTTTGGTCAGGTCGGAACTGTTCAATATGCCCAGCGCAATCAGCCGGGCGGGATCAAAGCGCAACGGCGGGAAGCGGCCGTTGCTCAGCCCGTTCACGAAATTGATGCGCGTCAACAACGCGCCGGGCGTCATCCAACTGGCGGTGTGTTCCGGATAACCCGTGGGGACCGCCTGCGCATAAGGGGGCATGCCCAGGGCGTTCAGTGATTGCAGCACCGGGTCCGGCGCGACAACTTCCGTGGCGCTGGCGCGCAGCGCCGAAACCAGAAACTCGAACGGCGTTTTGGTTTTCGAGCGATAGTGCTGCGCCGAGTAGAACTCCGGCGAATGGAACAGCGTCCGCAGGACCTCGCGGATGTCCCCGCCGGTCTTCTCGAAGGCGGCGGCCATCTGTTTGACCACGGCCTCCGGGGGATCGTCGGCGAGAAAACGCTGGGCCAGTTTCCTGGAGATGAAGCGGGCCGTCGACGGATGGCGGGCCAGCATCTCCAGCACCTGGCGGCCCTCGTTCTCGCCGCCTTCGGCGATGGTCTCACCGAGCACGGTCTTGGAACCGGGCTCGTGACGCCGCACATCGAAAAGAAATCCGCCGCCCAGGAACGGTTGGTCCAGCGTCCAGCCGGTGAAGACCTTGGCCACTTCCAGAACGTCCTGTTGCGTGTATCCGCCGTCCACGCCCAGGGTATGCAGTTCGAGCAATTCGCGTCCGTAGTTCTCGTTCAGACCTCGCCGGGAGTTCCGGCCCGCCGGCGAATTCGGTCCGGTACTCTGAAAGTTGTCCAGGAACATGAGCATCGCCGGCGCGTACGCGGTGGCCATCAGCAAGTCTTTGAACTTGCCGAGCGCATTGGGACGGATCACGTCGCGCTCGTAGGAGGCGACGTAGTACGGAGTGGCGGCCTTGAACAGGAACACGTTGAAGTGGTTGAACCAGAAATCGGTCATGACCTCTTCGAGTTGGCGCTCGGCCAGCACCGCGCGCAGGATCTTGGCATGCTGCAACTCGGTCACCACCACGCCCTGTGGATTCGGCAGCGCCCGGAAAGTCTCCCGCTCCGCAGGCGTGAACTCGGCGTCCAGACGGTTGCGCTGGTCGGGCAGGATCAGATTGTTGAAGTTGATCAGCTTTTCGGCCGGGGCGTCGAGCAGAGCGGCCATGCGCTCGTTCCTGGGCTTGGCCAGGAGGCGCTCCGCGAGCAGGCGAGCTTCCTCTTGCTGTTCTTTCTCCGGCGCCGACGGACCGTTCTGGCGCTGGTTTTTCAGCCGCGCCTGCTGGACGGCGACGATCAGCCGTTCCGCGGGTTCCGTAGGTTGCGGCCGGCGTCCATCGGTGATGGCCTGAATCATGGGCTGCGGTGGAAAGGCGCGCAACAACTCGGCGGGCTTCATGCGCACGGCGCGGTAAGGCGCCAGCCGCGTCTCCAGGGCCTTGTCGGCGATGTTCTGCGGCTGAAGTTGCTGCTCGATCCACGCGTTCACGCCCAACTTCATCACGCGCTCCACGTCGCCGGGCCGAGGTCCGAACGTCAAGCGGTTCAGGGCGTGCAGGGCTTTCTGCTGATCGGTCAGGCGCGGGGGCTTGGGCGTTTTCTTCGCCGCTGCCAGGCTGGTGGAAAGCATTGCTCCCAGCAGGAGTGCGTTTACCCACTTCATAGCGTCCAGTTTAGCACTGGCCGCAGAACGGAGTTTCACGCAAAGACGCAAAGGCGCAAAGACGGATCAAGTCTTGCCTGCCAGGTTCTCCATCTCCGTGACCACGCGCCCGAGTTCGTCGACCAACCGGCGATTCGCCAAAGGGTGTACGAGAAGAGCGTCGAGCATCGCGCGGTAATACCAAAGGGTCCCGTCCTTGCCGCCTTTGAATCGGCTCCAGATCTCCTCACCGACCACGCGATAGTCACCGAGAACCGCCCGGGCATTATGCAGCTTGTCGGCCGCCGATACCAGCAGCACGGAAGCCGGAGCGTCCTTCAAGTGAGCAATGTACTTTTCCTTGCGCTGGCGCCAAGGCGGTTTGGGGAGTACTTCGGCGTCGGTGCAGCCGTCCACGATGGCGGCCACGGAGTCGCCGAAGCGGCGGCGGATTTCCTGCCGCGCTTCGTCCCCGCCCTGATCCTCGATCGCATCGTGGAGCAGAGCGGCGATGGCTTCGTCTTCGTTGCCGCCGTGCTCCATGACGATTGCGGCAACGCTCAGGAGATGAGCAACGTAAGGGATCGTCGTGCCTTTGCGAAGTTGGTCCGAATGAAGTTCTGAGGCGTAGGTGAGAGCGTCTTGAAATCGTTTCGTCACGCTGCGAAGTATAGCAGGCCCCTCACAGATCGCCTCTACAAGTCCATGGCCACGACTTCGTGATCGAGGATCGACGGGATCGTCAGGTTGATCGACCCGTTGGCCTCGCGCACCGCCGGTGTGCCGCCGCTGACCAGCAGTTGCACTTTCTTCGCCCGCCGTCCGCTCGGGAGCCGCACGCTGACCTGCTGCGGCGGCGTAGGAATGAACTCACGCACCGGACCTTTCATCATCATCGGATTGGTCAGGTTCACCAAGTGCACGGTCACGGATGCCTTCTGCCGCCAGATGGTCACGTCGAGCACTCCCGCGCCGGTGACGGTAACCGGAGCCGGTTCGTCGGCTGCCCAAATCACGGCGTTGCGCAGGAGTTTCCAGTGATCCAGCGACAAGACTTCCCAGGAGGTGCGGTCGATATCCCAGGGAAAATAGACCACGCGGCCGCGACCCACCTGACGGACGAACACTTCGGGAATGTCGGTCTTTGGAACACGCGGGTAGACCTCCTCCATCGGCAGGTCCGGATAGGAAGGAATCAGCGTGAGTGGCGGATTCGGATACGCTCCGCGAGTCCGCGTGTATACGCGAGAGACGCCGTTGATGATGCGCTCGGCATCTTCCAGGCCTGCCAGGATCGGATGGCCCGGCTCCAAGCGCAGGTACGAGTTTTGCATCCGAGCGTCGATCTGGCCGGCGAACGACGCGCCAAAGAGTTCGGTTAGCCCGAAGTCCGTGCGGCGCACGCCACGCTCGTTGTACAACGACGTTTCGTGCGTGGCTACAATGCTGCCGCCGCGCTCGACATACTCGCTAATCTGCTGGCATTGACGGTCCGACAACGCCGCGATATTCGGAAAGATCAAAACCTTGAAGGCATCAACGTGGGCGGGATCGAGCGACCGGTCGTGAACCATCTCGAAGGGAATGCGCGCTTCGATCAGAGCCTGGTAGTAGCCGAGGGTGTGGTCCTCAACCCTTTCGCGCGCCCGATCGGCGCCGTAGTTGTGCGCGGTCTGCTGCGAGTAGACCATGGCGACTCGGGCCAGCGGC
>CAYPHP010000086.1:0-9826 GCA_964410045.1 uncultured Acidobacteriota bacterium
CCATGACCAAGGCTGGCTTGCCGGTGATCACCTTTAACGACCGCGTGAGCGTGCATTTCAACGGCGAAGACATCCGCGCGCTCCACGTCCCACAGGGCCACACCGACGGCGACAGCCTGATCTACTTCACGCAGTCGAACGTGGTGCACATGGGAGACGACTTCTTCAATGGCGGGTTCCCTTATGTCGACCTGGGCAGCGGCGGGAGCGTCCGCGGCTACGTCGCCGCAGTGGAAAAAGCGATCGCCACGTTTCCGGCGGACGCCAAGGTGATTCCCGGCCACGGCCCGCTGTCCGGAATCGAAGATCTGAAGAAGTTCGCTGCGGTGATTCGCGATTGCATCTCCATCGTCGAGAGCAATCTGAAGTCCGGCAAGACCGCGGCGGACATGAAGACGGCCAAGGTCCTGAACAAGTATGCTTCCTGGGGGACGGGCTTCATCAGCGCCGACCGGTTCATCGACACACTGGTCCAGGATCTCAGCAAGAAATAATCTCGCGCAAAGACGCCAAGGCGCAAAGGACGACGGGTGCGCCCTTTGCGTCTTTGCGGCTTTGCGCGAGACTCGCTTCGGGCCTACTTCTTGCGGATATACAGATTCCCGTTGTAGCTCTTGACGATGAAGTCGGGGCCGCCGCCGTTGATCGTCCCGTAGACGGCCTTATCCTGTTGCAGCTTGTACCTGCCGCCCTTGCTGCGGCTGTCTTCCACTTTTGTCCTTGGACCTGCCGCTTCCAACTGGACATCGAAATCGCTTAGGATCTCGCCGTTGTCGGTGCGCATGCTCAGCCGGGCCTTGGTGCTGGCGGGGAGCGTCACATCCACGTTGCCGTTGAACGAAGTAAAGGACATGGCCTTGCCCGCCGTGACCTCATCCATGGTCACCACCAGGTGGCCGTTCAACGCATGCGCTACAACCGATCCGGAGATGTTGTTCAGGGTCACGCCGCCGTTGGTGTTGTTGACTTCCAGTTCTCCGCGAACGCGGTCCACCTTAATGTTGCCGCTATTCGTCGAGCTTAGCTTCAGCGAGGTGTTCATGGGCACCTGGATGTCCAGATCTACGGTGTGGTTGAAGGAACTAACGCTGACGGTCATCGAGTTCCCTTCTTCCTCCACATTCAGTCCGGCGACGTTCTGAGGGATGCGCCGCAGCCCGGAGGTATCCGGAGTCTCGGTCGTCCGCCGGCCGCGCCTCTCCTCCGGCGCGCGCTGCTTGGATTCGATCACCACCTCCCTGCCTTCATAGCCGCGGATGGTCATCCCGCCGTTGAGC
Organism: uncultured Acidobacteriota bacterium; assembly: GCA_964410045.1. Lineage (GTDB taxonomy): Bacteria > Acidobacteriota > Terriglobia > JAJPHL01 > JAJPHL01 > CAYPHP01. The sequence goes on from CAYPHP010000086.1 coordinate 1,278, forward strand.
AGATGTACTCTGAGCCGGCCCGGCTTGCTGGGATCGCTGAAGGCCACGGAGGCCCGCTCCTGCGCGAACATCGCCATGGAGACACAGAGGACACAAAGAAAAGTACGCATAAGCTAGTTCTCCCTTTGAAGAATGCGGATATTGCCGTTGAAGGCGTCGAACTTCAGTTCCGGACCACCCGAGCCGACGCGGACTCCGGTGAAGGCATTGCTCTTGTAGACATACTTGCCGTCGCGGCGCTCAGCTTTCCCCGGCTCCTGCGGCAGGTAGGTGACGACCGGGAAATCCGTGTAGACGGCGCCATTGAACGTCTTGAAGCGAAGGTCGGCGGAGAGTCCGGGCCGAAACGACGCTTCCACAACTCCGTTCAGCGAGCCGAAGTAGGAACTCTCGCGCGGATTGTCGCGAAAGGTCACGTGCAGGCCGCCGTTCAGAGCGTAGGCGCGTCCCGATCCGGCCACGTCGCGCATGGTGATCCCGCCATTGATATTCTCCACGTCATACCCGCCGGCGATGCCTTCCACCGAGACCTCACCGCTGTTCACGTTGCGGATCCAGACCTTGGCTGCTCGCGGAACCTTGACGTCGAAATCGTAGCGGACCTCGTAGCCGTAGTAGTTCCGCCCGCGATAGTTGATGCCATCGCGTCCGCCACAATTGCAGCGGAAGGGACCATCCACGTAGGCTTCGACGGTGTTGTCCTTCTCGCTGATCTTGAGCTGCACTTCCTCCAGCCCCTTTTGCAGCCGTTCCTGCGACTCGGCGCGGGCCAGGCGTGCCGCGGTGATCTCCACCGTCGCGCCGTCGTAGCCGGTGACGCGCACGCCGCCGAAGACGTTGTCGATCCGCACCGTCCGGGGAGCGGCCGATCCGGAGAAGGCCAGACTCTTCTGGATGGTGTCTTTCTGCTCAACCTTGAATTCGCTGTAGCCCCGGTCGCGGTCGCGTTGCCCGCTTGCAGCGGCAGCGAAAGCCAGGAGCGCAATCAGTAGCGGTTTCACAGTTCACCTCCGAGTTGCCCAATGGCCCAATCGGCCCGCTGGCGGACCGCGGGGTTGGCGTCCTTGTCAGCCTTGACCTTTTGCAGAACGCTCAGGGCGTCGCGGTTCTTCGCCTCGACCATCAGATCGATCATGGAAACCTGGACCATCGGAGAGGGCTGCTTGATCAGCGAGTCCAGCAACCGCTTCAGGAGGCCGGGCTGGGAGAGCATCGGACGCAGGGCGTCCAAGGCTGCCAGGCGGACGTTCACGTTGGGATCGGATTCTACCGCCTGAAACAGGGCTTCCCTGATTTCCGGGTCCGGCCGCGTCATGCGCCGCGTGAAAGTCACCCCTTCAATCCGTTCACTGGCCGACTGCTGTTGCATCATCGAAAGCACCATCAACTGGCGGGTGCTGTGCACTTCCTTGCGCAGATCCGCCAGTTCTGCGCCGCCGTTTGTGGTCCGCCCGGTGACCAGGAAACCTGTAAGGCCGCCCACACAAAGCAGCAGAACCGCCATGGCAGCCTGGAATGCCGGATGTGGCATCCACGCCTGCCACCACCGCGTACTGGACTTGGCCGCTTCCTGACCCTGCTTGTAGCCCTCCAGCATCGCGTAGAACCGGGCGCTGACTTCGGGGGCCGGCTCTTGCTCCGGAAGCATTCCTTCCATCCGGTCCCACACCTCGCGCAAGCTGGAAGCCTCCGCGGCACACGCCGGACATCCGCTCAGATGCGTGTCCACTTCCGCCGATGGCGTCAAGAACTGCTCTCGTGCTTGCTGGCAAGTCATGACACTTTCACTCCCGACAGGCGGAAGAAGATCTCCGCCAGGTCTCGATTCGCCCGGTGCACCCGGGTCTTTACTGCGCCCACGTTGCATCCCAAAACTTTGGCAATCTCGTCGTACTGCAATCCCTGAAAGCGGCTCAGCACCAGGATCTCCCGCCGGTCGTCCGGCAGCCGCGCGAACGCGACCTTGAGCAACTTCTGTTCCTGGCCTTCGTGGATCCGTTGCGCCACCGAAGGCTCACTGCTGGCCGGCTCAGGCTTGTCATCGTCCCACTGCGCTTCCGGCTTTTTCTTGCGCAGCCAGTCGATATGGGCCCGCCGGGCAATCTGGTAGGCCCAGGTCAGGAACTGGCTATCGCCGCGGAAGGTATGCCGGTACTTCAGGACCCGGATGAAGACCTCCTGAACCAGGTCTTCCGAGGCGGACCGGTCGCGGGTCAGGCGGACGAAGAAGTTGTACAGCGCCCGGTGATGCCGCTCAAACAGGACGCCCAACTGCCCCACGTCGCCGTCTCTGACTGCCAGCATGACCTGGTGGTCAGTGCGCTCGATGACGGTCACGACCTCAAGCCTCGCTACCTCCACACTGGAGAATACCGGGGGTCCGGGAAAAGGTTACAGGGAAAGAGGGCACCCTCAGGGTAGGGACCCCGGAAAGGCAAAGGTCAAAGCGCAAAAATCAAAAGGCAAGAGGCTCCCTCCGACTTTTGACCTTCTCTACCTTTGCCTTTTGCGTCTTGTCTTTTGTCTTTCGGGCAGCACCCGGGGTATCATGGATTTCCCTATGAGCCACGAAACCGATTTCCCGGTCTGGAACTTCGAGCAGGAGCCGTACGAAGAGCCAAAGGACGAGACCAGCGTCAACCTGCGCGCCTACCTCGACCGGATGCCTGACGAGAAGATGCAGCAGTACCGCAAGGACTGGTCCGACCAGCAGGTGATGGACTGGGACGGCAACTTCAAGGACGAAGACGGCGAGCACTCCCTGTTCCTGATCTGCTCCGAGCGCGAAATCGACGTGGCCGAATACCGGCGTGAACTGGAACGCTGCCTCGCCTACCGGGATCGCGTGCGTCCGACGCTTACCGGCGCCAACAAGTAGCCCTTCCTGAAAGCGGCATCGAACGCTCCTATTGTTTTCCCATAGATCGTGTGTTACTATGGGTAACCCATAGGAGGAGACGTGAGCGACAAGGCCGACGTCTGGCAGGGCACGCTCGCCCTGATGGTGCTCAAAACCCTGGAAGCCATGGGACCGCTGCACGGGTACGGCATCGCCCGGCGGATTGAGCAGGTCAGCGGAAACCTGTTGGTCCTGAACTACGGCACGCTCTACCCCGCCCTGCTCAAGCTGGAGCAGGAGGGCGCGATCGCTTCGGAATGGGGCGCTTCGGAGAACAATCGCAAGGCCAAATTCTATCGGCTCACTCGCGCCGGACGCCGGCAGCTCGAAAAGGAAACGCGCGAGTGGGAGCAGACCACCCAGATCCTCGGCCGCTTCCTGACGCCGCGAGAGGGACGCCCATGAGAAAGCTCCGAGCCCTCTTTCTGCGAACCGTCGGTCTGTTCCGCCGCGCAGGCAAGGAACGTGACCTCGCCGCGGAGATCGAGAGCCATCTCCAGCTCCACATCGACGACAACCTGCGCGCGGGAATGAGCCTGGCAGAGGCCCGGCGCGTGGCCCATCTGAAGTTCGGCGGTATCGACGCCGCTAAGGAGGCCTGGCGCGACCAGGCGTCACTCCCGCTTATTGAAACGGCGATGCAGGATCTTCGCTACGCCCTACGCGGACTCCGCAAGAACCTGGGGTTCACTGCGGTGGCGGTGGCGACCCTGGCGCTGGGCATCGGCGCGATCACCGCGATGTTCAGCGTGGTCCAGGCGGTGTTGCTCCGTCCCTTGCCCTACCGCGAGCCCGACCGCCTGGTGAAGCTGTCGGAGACCAACCCGCTCAAGCGCTGGACCAGCGCCCCGGTGGCGCCGGCGAACTACGCCGACTGGCGGCGGATGAACACCGTGTTCACGGATCTGGGGGCCTACCTGGGCATCGACGGCCAGGGCCGCAACTTCTACAGCCTGTTCCTGACCGGCGATGGCGAGCCACGCCGGGTGCGCGGCGCGCTGGTCAGCGGTTCGTTGTTCGACGTGCTCGGCGTCACGCCGCTCATGGGTCGCAGCTTCACCGAAGAGGAGACCTATGAAGGCCCCAACCGCGTCGCGATCCTGAGTTACGGCATGTGGCAGACGGAATTGGCCGGCGACCCGGGCATGCTGGGACGCAACATCACCCTTAGCGGACGCAACTACACCGTGATCGGCGTGATGCCGCCGGAATTCTTTTTCCCGACGCGCGAGACGCAGATCTACGTCCCGCTGGGGTTCAAGCGCAGCCGGTTCGTCGAGCACCGGCGTCCACATTATCTGAACGTGATCGCGCGTTTGCGTCCGGGCGTTTCCCTGAACCAGGCCCAGGACCAGATGAGCGCCGTCGCCGCCCGTCTCGAACAGATGTATCCGGAGAACAACACCAAGATGGGCGTGCGTTTGGACGGCTTCCACGCCGCGCTTTCCGAAAGCAAGCAGCCGGCGCTGTTCATGCTGCTGGCGGCGGTGATCGTGCTGTTCCTGATCGTGTGCTCGAACGTGGCCAACCTCCAACTGGGCCGGGGCGCGGCGCGGGCCCGCGAACTGCGCATCCGCCAGGTGCTCGGGGCCGGACGAGCGCGGCTGATCCGCCAACTGCTGACCGAGAGCCTGGCGCTCTCTATCCTCGGAGGCGCGCTGGGCGTGGCCCTGGCGTACGCGGCGCAGATGGCCCTGGTCCGTCTGGCCCCGGAAGCCATCCCGCGGTTCGCCGAACTGCGGCTTGATTTCCCGGTGCTGGCGTTCGCCGTGCTGCTTACGGCCGCCGCTCCCTTGTTGTTCGGGATCGTCCCAGCGTTCAATGCGGCCCGTCCGGAAGCGCTGGGTGACCGCAGCGAATCCGCACCGCCAAGCAGCCGGGTCGTGCGAAACGTGCTGGTCGCTTCGCAAGTGGCCTTGTCGGTGGTGCTGGTGGCGGGTGCAGGCCTGTTGATCCGCAGCCTGATCCGCTTGCAGCAGGTCGAACCGGGCTTCACGCCCGAGCAAGCGATCAGTTTCCGGCTCACATTGCCCTCCGTGCGCTATCCCAAGGACGAGGACGCGCTGCGCGTGGTCAAGGAACTCGAGCGGCGTTTGCGCGAGGAGCATGGGGCTCAGGCCGCGGGCGTAGGCCTGGTCCTGCCGCTGGGCGGCATCGCCTGGACCGGCGACGCCACCGTGGAAGGCCGTGGCAACGAATACGAGCGCGAGCTGCGCCGCAATTGGGTCACGCCGGATTACTTCCGCGCAGTCGGCGTGCGGCTGCTACGCGGACGCTCCTTCACCGAGGGAGACACCGACAAGAGTCCGCCAGTGACCATTGTGAACCAGACCCTGGAGAGGGCCTACTTCCGGGGTCAAAGCGCGGTTGGCAAGCGTCTCAAGTTCGGACGGCCCTCCGACACCGACCCTTGGGTGACCGTCGTCGGCGTGATTGCTGATTACAAGCAGGACGCTCTGGACGCCCGCACGTTTCCCGAGGCGTTTTCTCCTTTCCAGCAGCAGGTGAACAGCGATTTCCGCGTGGTCATCCGCGGGGCCGGGACGCCCGCGCAACTGATCGCCGATGCACGGAAGGCGTTGCGCGCCGTGGACAAGGACCTTCTGCCGATGGAGATGGCCGCGCTCCCCGAACTGGTCCGCGCCTCAGCGGGCGACCAGCGTTTCCGCACCACCCTGCTTTCCGGGTTCGCCGCCGCGGCGTTGCTCCTGGCTGCCCTGGGAATCTACGGCGTGCTGGCGTACTCCGTCACCCAACGGTCCCGCGAGATCGGCGTCCGCAAGGCGCTTGGCGCACCGGCCGCCGGACTCTTCGCCATGGTGGTCCGCGACGGGATGCGTCCGGTGGCCACGGGAGCCGGGCTCGGCCTGGCTGGCGCCTACGGCTTCGCCGACGTGCTACGGACCCTGCTGTTTGAGGTGCAGCCCGCCGACCCCGTTACGTTCGCCTTGACCGCCGGTGTCCTGGCCTCCGTGGCCCTGTGCGCATGCGCCATCCCCGCGACGCGGGCCATGCGCGTCGATCCGCTGGTTTCATTGCGCGAGGAATAGGACCTTACTGTGGACCACGTAGCCCGGGGTGTACTTGCCTTCAGTCGAGTTACACTTGAACGAGATCGGCGCGCTGGTGGTGGTTTTGTACGCGCGCCAGTGACCCATGGACGATTGCTTGTGGATGTTGTGGCAAGTGAGGCAAGTGACCGACGTCGCGCCCTTCTGGATTACGTCGCGGACGTTGCGGTAGACGTGGCGGTCGCCGGGGTTGAGCGTCTTGTCGTCGGCCAGCGCCAGGTTCACCTGAAAGTCGTCAAACAGGTTTCCCGGCGCGGTGTAGTTGTAGGGGAATGGCAAGCCGGTGGTCCGCGACTCTCCGCCGCGCAGATGGCATTGCGCGCAGGCCGCGGTTACTTGACGCGGGTCCTGGGGCTTCCTCTTCGACAGAAACGCCGTCGAGGGATCGTTGGCGTGCTCCTGCGGCAGTGCACCATGACAGGTGTAACAATCGAGGCCCAGATAAGAGTAAGTCTTGGCGTCGGAGTCGTACGCGGTAGTATGACAGCCGGCGCAGCGGTTCTGAAACCGTTGTGAATCCCAGGATGACGTCCGTTCATCCCAGATGGCCAGCTTCCCGTAACCGGCCTGCTTCAACAAACGAAAGTGGTTCCGGGCGCCCAGGATGAACTCCACATCCTTCGGGAGGGCCAGGCGTTGTTCCACGGCGGGTCGAAACTGCCGCTGCAACAGCGTAAGCCCGTGGTTGTTCTGTTGCCAGGTGAGTCCAACATCGCCCCGATGGCAGAACAGGCATTCTTCGCCGTGGACGAACTCCGGAATCTGCTTCTTGGATTGCGGATTGACGGAAACGGCGCAGGCTAACACCACAACAATCCCCAATCCGCAATCCGCAATCCGCAATCGGATCATTCCTTCTTGGCGTGTCCTTCGACCAGTTCGATGCGGATGCTGTCCGGCCCCTCGATGAAAGCGATCTTCAGCTTGCCGTTGAAGACCATGCGGGGCTCGTCGGTCACTTTCACGCCCGCGGCCTTCAGGCGGGCGATGGTTTCGTCCAGGTTGTCGACGCTGAATCCGATGTGGTCCACCACGCGGCCCTTAGTGGGCGCGAACTTCACGCCCGGCTTCCAATGGTCCTTCCAGACGTATTGGGCGTAGGCGATCGGATAGATGATGATGTTCACGTTGTCCATCATCAGGCTGGAGCTGGGACCAACGGGATGCTCGCGGATGTAACGCACTTCCTTCTGGACGTTGCGGATGACGGCGCCGAAATGCTTGTTGTACCACTCGCCGGCGGCCACTGGGTCTTCGCTCAGCAAGTGCAGGTGTCCGAAATCATGGTGCCGCGCGGTATTCAGCTCGATCAGCGCGCCGTCCGGACCAGCCACGTAGGCGTAGAAGAAGTTGGGAAACAACTCGACGATCGGGGTATCGAACTTGGTGCCCATATCGAGTTGCTTCTGATAAGTGGACTTCATGTCTTCGGCGCCCCAGCCGAAGTGCCAGATGGCCGACTCGATCGCCGAGGGCGGCGGGGCCGCCACTTTGCTGACGAAGATCCAGGACTTCTGGGTCCACACCCCGTCCAGCGTCCCCATAAACTTGGCCTTCTCGGCGTTGAACTTGGCGGGATAGAAATCCATCGCCGCCGCCGGATCGGTGCTGTTCAGATGCAGGTGGTGGAAGTGGGCGACCTGTGCACACAGCGGCAAGCCCAGAGCGAGCAGAACGGTCAAGACGCGCATCGGGGCATTCTAGCCTATTGCGGGCGTGGTATCATAGCGGCAGATTGAAAGCATGGCGCGAAACAGCAAGACCCGGGCAGTTCATGGAAAGACCGGGCGGCGAAGCTTGCCCAAGAGCCTGACCCAGGCCCGAGGCATCCTCAAACATCTCGATCTAGATCCAGTCCTATTTCAAAGGAAACTGCGCCAGGAGTGGGAAGAGCGGCTGAAGCGGCAGTTCGCCCTGGCTGCCCGTACCAAGTGACCCTGGACAGCAATATCCTGATTTTCTATCTGAATGACGAGCCGGCCGTAGTAACCGTCGTTGAGGAGTGGATAGCGCAGCGTGAAACCCTGTTCATCTCATCTATCACCGCCGCCGAGGTGCTCTCGCCTCCAGGCTTGACCTCTGCGGATGAAGGCCGCATCTTGGGATTTCTTGGGAACTTCCACACGATTCCATTCGATCTGGACCTCGCGCGCATCGCTGCAATGGTCCGCAGAGTCTATGGTCTGAAGCTCGCGGACGCTGCCGTCGCGGCCACGGCGCTCTCGCGGGACCATCGGTTGGCCACGCGGGATCGTATCTTTCGAAGGGTCAAAGAACTTGAGATCGTCGCGGTGTGAAAAAGAAACTGCCGATACACGCCGATCGGATCGGCGTGCATCGGCGTTGAAGAAAGGCCCTACCCTTAATTACCAGCGACCGCTGCCGTAGGCTTGGCGGTAGCCCGCCATCCAGCCGTTGCGGTAAGCCTGAATGTAGGCCGCCTTGTTGCCGTAGCTGGAGTGGTAGCCGGAGTCGCCGTCCATATAGTGATCGTGGCTGGCGGGGTTGAACGCTCTGCCGTCGCGCCGGTCGTCGCGTCCGGACTCGAGGCCCGTGGCATAGCCGCGCTGATAGGCGAT
>CAYPHP010000087.1:0-1690 GCA_964410045.1 uncultured Acidobacteriota bacterium
GCCGCGAAGAACTGCGGTCTGCGCTGGAGGACTGGATTCTGCTCGGACTGAAGCTAGGCGACCGACTCCCGGTGCTCGGGGGAATCGATCTCAACAATCGGCGGAGCATTCTTGTGCCTCTGTGGCTGATTCAAGCATGAACCACGCTTGGGCCAAAGGTTGCGCCTTCTTCCTTACCGGCCATTACTTCGAGACCCATGAAGAGTGGGAGCTGGTCTGGCGGGATGCCCCGAAGGAAGAAAAAGACTTCTACCAGGGCATGGTCCACCTGACGGTGGCGCTCTACCAGGCCGGACGCGGCAACTCGCGAGCCGCGCGGTCCCAAATGATCAAGGCGCGGCGACGACTTTCGCGGTATCATCCCCTGCATCACGGCGTGCGCTTGGACGCGCTGGTTCCGGCTGTGGATGATGCGGTCAGCCGGGTGCTCGCCGGAGAAGACATCAAGCAATTTCACTTCGAGGTCTAGCATGAAGAGATTTGCGCTCTTGCTCCTGCTAACACTGCCCTTATTTGCAGCCGAAGGCGATTACATCGTCAAGGACTTCCGCTTCAAGAGCGGCGAGACCATCGCCGAGTTGCGCGTGCATTACCACACGCTCGGCACGTTGAACGCGGCGGGGAACAACGCCGTGCTGATCATGCACGGAACGGGTGGATCGGGCGGGGCGTTCCTGCGCGCGCAGGGGCAGTTTGTGCGCGAGTTGTTCGGACCCGGCCAGTTGCTCGACGCCGAGAAGTATTTCATCGTCTCTCCAGATTCCATCGGGCACGGGCGGTCCAGCAAGCCCAGCGACGGCCTGCGCGCCAAGTTTCCGAAATACGATTACGACGATATGGTGCAGGCGCAATACCGCCTGCTCACCGAGCACCTGGGGGTCAAGCGTCTGCGCCTGGTGATGGGCACGTCCATGGGCGCGATGCACACCTGGGTGTGGGGCTACACTTATCCAGATTTCATGGACGCGCTGATGCCGCTGGCCTCGCTGCCGGTGGAGATCGCCGGACGCAACCGCTTCTTCCGCAAGATGGCCATCGAGGCGATCAAAAACGATCCCGACTGGCAGGGCGGCGAATACAAGACGCCTCCGCTGCGCGGCCTGACCACGGCCATTGCGGTCCTGAACATGATGACCAGCGCGCCGCATCAGTGGCAGAAGCAGTATCCCACGCGCGACGCCGCCGACAAGTTTGTCCTGGACGCGATTGCCAAGCGCGTGCCGAACACCGACGCCAACGACTTCCTCTACCAGTTCGACGCGTCACGCAACTACAACCCGCAGCCGCACCTGGAAAAGATCAAGGCTCCCCTGACCGCGGTCAATTCCGCGGACGACGCGGTGAACCCGCCGGAGTTGGGCATCCTGGAGCGCGAGATCAAGCGCGTGGCCAAGGGCAAGGCGATCGTGCTGCCCATCACCGATCAGACGCGTGGGCACGGAACCCACTCGATCCCGGCGCTCTGGAAGGACCTGTTGCAGGAGTTGCTCGCCAGATCGAAGTAATCCACGGATTACACGGATTCACTCGATGCGCAACGCTTCCATGGGATCCACCTGCGACGCACGCCGTGCCGGGAAGTAGCAACCGACGATCGCGACCGCGACTAGCACCGCTGCGCTGGTGAACAGAATGTTCGGTTCCCACGCACGTACCCCGAAGAGCAGATTCACGACAAGCCGTCCGGCCA